>QHNU01000153.1 GCA_003218525.1 Verrucomicrobiota bacterium | reverse complement strand
CTTCCGCACTCTTTCCCTTAAGTGAACGTGTACTAATAATGATGCGGCGCTCGGCGGGCGGAAGCGCTTCCACCGCGTCGAGGGCGTTCATGATCAGATTTAGCAATACCTGTTGAATCTGGACCGGGGCAGCTTCCACATCCGGCAGGCGAGAATCGAAGTCCGTGACGACGGCAGTTTCCCGGATCAAAATGTCGGAACGCACGAGCCGTAACGTATCGCGGATTACATCGTTCAGGTTTAGCCGACTCCGCGTGCTCTTGCCTTTGCGTGCCATCCCTCGAATTCCATTAATCACTTCTCCGGCGCGGTGACTAGCCGCCGTAATATCAGCCAGCAACTCCTTAAGTATCGCGGGGTCGATTTGTCCCCGGTCGAAAAAGCGACGAGCGGCTGCGGCGTTGTTGGCAATAGCGGCGAGGGGCTGATTCAATTCATGCCCGAGCGAAGCGGTCATTTCGCCCATCAACGCGATGCGGCTCAAACGTGCCAGCTCCTCCCGCTGTACTTGCAATTGCAGGTCAGATTGCTTTTGCGCACTGAGGTCAATTGTCACGCAAATTTTTTCTAAAACGTTTCCATGCTCGTCCCAAAGACTTCGGCCACGCGTGATGACCCAACGTGTTTTGCCGTCAGGCAGCACGATCCGGTGCTCAATCTCGAACGTCTGCTGGGAGGCTCGCGCCTGCTCAAAAGCCACCTGAACCGCGGCACGTTCCTCGGGGTGAATACGTGATACGAATGACTCGTGGGTTAACGGTTCATGGGGAGTGAAGCCGTACATTGCTCGCCCCTTTTTGCTCATCCAGGCGGTGTTTTGTTCCGGGTACAAAACCCAAAACGCGAGATCCGCCGACTCCGCAGCGAGGCTAATTCTCGCTTCTCGCTCGCGTAACATCCTGTGGCCCTGCTGGCGCTCGATCGCGATACTCGCAATGTGGGTGGCCGCCTCGGTCAACCGCGTCTCCTCGGCATTTGGACCCCGCCGCTCCTGGCGATACATGGCGAACGAACCCAACACATCGCCATGAGATGAGATGATCGGCGTCGACCAGCAGGCTCGCAGACCGCAACTCTTCGCCAGGTCGCGATAATCAGACCAAAGAGGATCGGTCAGGACGTCCGTGGCGATCACCGGCTTTCGCAAATACATCGACGTCCCACATGAACCAACCCGTGGGCCAATCGGAAGGCCGTCAACAGCTTTAACATAAGCTTCCGGCAAATTCGGTGCCGCGCCATGCCGCACACGTTTGCCGTCATTGCTTAAAAGCAGTATGGAACAGCGCAGTCCATCGGTTTGCGCCTCCATCAGTAGAACGATCCTGGTGAGAATGTCCGCGAGTGGCGCACTCGCCGCAATCATCTCAAGGATCCGGCCCTGCCCAGCGTAAAAGGGCTCTTCCTTCCCGTGGTGTCCTTTGCCGATTCCGTCTCGCTCGCTCATTCAATAGGGACCATTGGGTCGCCATCGACCAGGCAAACAATCTCCGCGTCTGACTTTTCAACGGGCGTCATAAATAAATACTTACGCGACCGTCCCATTTCAAGGTGGGGCGTGTCGAGCAAGCCGCAGGCTAGTGCTTACAATTCGGCGGGGTATTGGACCTTAGTCCTATGCGAATTGCGCACCAGATCAGGCGCGGATAATGGTGGTTTTCTGGATGGTGATTCAGGCGGGTGACCGAGCGCGCGATGAACCAGCTCGAGAAATTGTTCGTCATCAAAAGGCTTAATCAAAAAAGCGACGGTGCCGATTTGCATCGCGGTGAGCCGCGCGGCGCTATCTTCGCGTCCTGTAATCACGATGACATGGGTCTGCGGCGATATAGCGCACAGTCGCGCCAGAACTTCCAAGCCGGTCATTCCTTCCATCCAAATGTCGAGGACGACGAGCGGCACGTCGTGTGACGCGACATAAGTAATGAAATCCTCGCCTTTATCAAACCGACGCACGGTGAATCCACCTGAGACGAGTAAAAGTCCGGTCGATCTGAGGACCAAGGGGTCATCATCAACCAGGCAAACAATCTCCGAGGAACGATTTTCAGTGGGCGTCACGCGCATTTGCGTGATCGCCCCATTTTCAATGTGGGACAGAGCGATCATGCCGCACATTACCCCCTACCGTTGGGGCAGAATAGTGGACCTTAGTCTTATGCGGGTTTAGACTCGCGGAAGACTCCCCGCCGCGGCCGAAGCCTTCTGAGCTCGGGCTACTGTTTTCTTTCTCAAATCCGGGTGGCCGAGCGCCCGATGAACCACCTCGAGAAATTGTTCGTCATCGAACGGCTTAATCAAAAAAGCGACTGTGCCGATTTGCATCGCGAGGATCCGCGCGGCGGTATCTTCATGTCCCGTAATCACGATGACATGAGTCTGCGGTGAGATAACGCACAGCCGCGCCAGGACTTCGAAGCCGGTCATTTCTTCCATCCAAATGTCCAGCACCACCAGGGGTACCTCGTGTGACTCAACGTAAGTAATGAAATCTTTGCCTTTAACAAACCGGCGCACGGTGAATCCACCTGAGACGAGTAAAAGGCCGGTCGATCTGAGGACCAGGGGATCATCATCAACCAGGCAAACAATCTCCGGGGAACGATTTTCAGTGGGCGTCACGCACATTTGCGCGAGCTCCCCATTTTCAATGTGGGACAGAGTGAGCATCCCACAACATTCGTCCCTACAGTCCGGCGGGGTAGTGGACCTTAGTCTTATGCGGGATTGCGGGCTGGCGAGACGTCGGCGCGCTGCGGAATGCTTTGCCGCGTTTTAAAAGCCGGACTGACTGAAGAACCACGCGCTTAGAAATGCGATGATTAGGCCGATTAACGGGCTAAGCATCGTAAACCAGAAGGCTATGTAAGTAACTACAGAACCATGTGTTTTCATACCGTCAAAACTACCGGCGCCCGTGCGATTCCTGCCATCGCGCACCTGATCAAGCGCGGATAATCGTGGGTTCCTGGATGATGATTCATACAAACAATCTTCGAGGTAGGCTTTTCACTGGGCGTCACGCGCATTTGCGCGATCGCCCTATTTTCAATGTGGGACAGAGCGATCATGCCGCATATTAGTCCTGACAGCGCGGCGGGGTAGTGGGACCTTAGTCTTATTCGGATTCAAACTCGCGGAAGACTCCCCGCCGTGGCCGGAAGCTTTCTGAGGAGGCATATAGCGCGGAGCTTTGTGCGCCGCCGGTCCCGCCGCCTTTCTGTGAGTCCCGCTGGGGTGTTGCTGTTGGTAACTTTGTGCGCGCTGCTGGGCGGCCGCGCCGTTGTAGCTGCTACCGGAATGCAACGGTTGCGGTAAGGCTTTCAGCGAAAGAAAAGGAGTAGTGAAGAAAGCCGATCAGAATCCCTAGCGCAGGACTAAGAACGGCGAACCAGAATGAGACCGGCCACCTTAAGTCGGTGATGGCATTCGACTTTGTCCTCATCAAGTGTTTGACACTGATCGGGGCCACTTCGGCAAGATGAAGCCTTTTCACATACGTAAAGGCAGGTCGTACCAATGCAGGTACAGTGCTCGCGCCCGCTTGGGCCGCTGTTTTCTTTCTCCAGTCCATCACGTTGAGTTTTCTTGCTAGTTACTCACCCCTGGTTGCGCGCCCAAAGGAGGCAGCGTGGAATTTTCGTTTTGCAGCGGCGCAAATTTAATTTCGGCGTACATTCCGGGAAACAACTGCCCGTCGGCGTTGGCTACTTGAACCTCGGTGAGCAGGGTATGCGACGTCGGATCAAGAGCGTCAGCGGTCCGCACCACTCTTGCGTCGAAGATCTCCTCCGGAATTTCTCGGAAGGACACTCTGGCGTTTTGCCCGACAACGATCGCGCGCGCGTAGGTGTGCGGGACGGTGACATAGACGAGGAACGTGTCGGTATTTGCGACGCGAAAGAGCTCCGGACTTTGACCTGCGCTCCCCGAGGAAACAGGAGTGCCGTTGTCGATGTGGCGCGCAGTGATGATGCCGGCGACCGGCGAAACGACTTTTTGGAAACCCTGCAATTCCTCGAGTCGTCTGACGTTTGCCTGCGCGACGTTGAACTCAGCCTGGCGCGCATCAGTCGCTGCTTTCTTTTCCTCAAACTCCTGCGGCGAGACAACTTTCTTTTCCATCAATTCCTCCCAACGTGTCAACGTCGCGAGCGCGAGATCTAAATTCGCCAATGGTTGTGCGGCGCGGGCGCGCGCCTGATTCAATTCCCAATCGAGTTCAGGCGTTTCTATTTCGGCGAGCAATTGACCGGCTTCGACTTTTGCGCCGATATCGACGTACCACTGACGCACGTAGCCATTCGTGCGTGCGTGAACCGCCGTCTCTGGCATGGCCTGCGTACTGCCGGGTAAAACAAGATCCGCGGACTTATTAGGGCGTTGGGCCGAAACGACGCTTACTATCGGACGCTGATCGAGCACGGAGGTAGCGAGCGCCGCATTCACCAAAACCAATCCCGTGAGTAACGCCTTCCGAAACCACGCTCCGCGACCAATGATGTGCATAGCGGCGCGCTTAGCCTGGCTGATGGTGAATCCATCTGAGGCGTGTAAAAGGCCGCTCGACCTGAGGACCAGAGGATCATCATTCACCAGGCAAACAATCTTCGAGGAACGATTTTCAGTGGGCGTCACGCGCATTTGTGCGAGCGCCCCATTTGCCATGTGGGACCTAGCGAGCACCCTGCATATTAGGCCTGATAATTCGGCAGAATAGTGGACCTTGGTCTTATGCGGGATTGTGCGCGGGTGAAACGCCGGCGCGCTGCGAGACGCGCACGAGATCCGCCACGGAGGTGACACCGATCTTTTGCATGACGCGGCCGCGATGAACTTTGATCGTCTTCTCGGCCGTGTGCAATTCCGCGGCGATCTGTTTGTTCAACAGGCCCATGATCACGAAGCGAAAAACTTCAAATTCGCGTGGTGTTAATTTATTGATCTGTCCACGCGCCTCACGTTTTTCGCCGCGCTTACGCCGGAATTCCTGGCCGCGTTTCAAAGCGCGCTTGACCGCTTCGATCAGTTCGCCGTCGTCGAAAGGTTTCATCAGAAAATCAACCGCACCGTTCTTCATTGCCCGAGTAGCGGTCGGCACGTCGCCGTGGCCGGTAATGAAAACAATCTGTTCGCAAGCGCCTCGCTTCTCGAGCGCTTCTTGTAACCCCGGACCCTTCAATCCCGGCATGCGGACATCGAGAATAAGGCAAATCGGGCCTTCGAAGATTTCCCGCGCCAGATAATCTTCCGCAGATGAAAATGTCTCCGCGGCGTAACCAGCCGATTTAAACAAACGACGTAGACTACGACGCACCGATTGGTTGTCATCCACTATACCGACAAGCGCCGCTGGTGCGGTCATGCGACCTCCCGCGTTTCATTTTTCGCCGCTATCGGCAGGCGAAAGAAAAAACGCGCGCCTTCATCGGTATTTTCGACGCCGAGCTCGCCCCCGTGCGATTCCACGATGGAGCGAACAATGGTCAGACCCATCCCCATTCCACTTGGCTTGGTTGAATAGAAGTGCGTAAAGACCTTATTTGGCTCGTCCTTGGCAAGCCCTGGGCCATGATCGCGCACACTGGTTACGACAGAATCGGCTTCGCATTTTGTCGTAATGAGGATACCACGTTTTTCCGCCGGCGTCAGCTGCATCGCTTCGAGCGAATTCATCAGTAGATTCAACAAGATCTGCTGCAATTGAACCGGATCAGCATTTATCGACGGAAGATTCGGAGCGAGGTGCGTCTCAACGGCAGTAGCGCGCCCAAGCAAGTCGGAATGCAGTAATCGCAGGACTTCCAGGATGACTTCATTCAAGTTTACGGCGCGCCTCGTGCCCTCGCTCTTGCGAACGAAATGATGGATGCCGTGAATAATGTCGCCC
>QHNU01000074.1 GCA_003218525.1 Verrucomicrobiota bacterium | reverse complement strand
CCGTCTTCGCGGTAATGGCGCGACCATAATCGGCCAGAGTCGTTTTGTTCGTCGCCCCGACCTCACGCAGCGTCGCACCGGCCGCTTCCAGAATCTCGCCCACCCGAAAACCGCCACCGATCTGGACGAGTTCGCCGCGAGAGATGATCACTTCGGGTCTTCGCCTAGTGAAATGGTGAACGATGAGAACGAGCGCAGCAGCGCAATTGTTCACCACACAGGCCGCTTCAGCCTGACAGAGTGCGGCGAGGGCGCGCTCGAGATATTGGCCGCGTCCGCCACGTGCGCCCGAGTTCAGATCGAATTCCAGATTGTTGTAGGTGCGCCCGACGTCAACCAGAGCATTAAGCGCTTCGGGTGCGAGCGGCGTGCGGCCCAGGTTCGTGTGAACAATGATGCCGGTACCGTTGATTACCGGCTGCAAACGACTGTGGCGAAGCCGGTCGAGCGCAACTTGGATAGCCTCGATCGGATCGCCACTCCGCTTTTTCGCGTGGCGGGCCTGCGCAAGTTCCTCCCGAATCGTTTGAACAACAAGAGGACGTGGCAGATCGGCAGCCGCAACTTGTTCGAGCACTTTGCTGACCGCTGGAATTTGCCGGCGCGATCTCACGTGACCACGCGGATGAGCGGATCGCCGCGCCGCGTGATCCGGCCAATGATTGCCTGGGCGGCCGTGCGGTTTCGCTTCAGAACTTGAAGGACGCGGGCGAGCGACTTTTGCGGGACACAAAGGAGAAGGCCGCCGCTGGTTTGCGGGTCTGTCAACAGAACGCGGTGATTCTCAGGCGTAGCGTTCCAGTCGACCCGTTGGTTCGCAGTCTCCAGATTCTGACGGCTGCCACCGGGGACGCACTCTTTCTCAATCAGGGAAAAAATCTCGCGGTCGATGGCCGGCACCGCCGCAAAGGAAATCTCTGCGCTAACATGGCTCGACAAACACATCGCAGCGAGGTGACCGAGCAATCCGAATCCGGTGATGTCGACGGCGGCGCGAATTAATTTCGCTTCGGCGAGTTCCGCGCCGACGGAATTGAGGCGGCACATCAGAGCAATCGTTTTTTTGGCAATGGCGCCGGAAGCGAGCCGCCGTTTTATGCCGGTGGTGACGATGCCAGTGCCGAGCGGCTTGGTCAGCACGAGCAGGTCGCCGGCGCGTGCCCGTGCGTTGGTCAGCATTCGTCTGGGGGAGACCAGACCGGTGACCGACATGCCATAGATTGGCTCTGGACTGCGGATGGTATGGCCACCGAGCACGACGCAGTCTGCTTCTTTCGCTTTTTCCACACCACCCCGCAAAATTTGTTTTACTACGGCGGGACCGATTTTATCTGCCGGAATGCCGAGAAGATTTAATGAAGTCAGCGGCCTCCCGCCCATGGCGTAAATATCGGAGATCGCATTGGTGGCAGCGATCTGGCCGAACCAGAACGGGTCATCGACGATGGGCGTGAAGAAATCGACCGTTTGCACTAGTGCGCGCGCGCGATCGATTCGAAACACGCCGGCGTCATCTGCGGTCGCGGAGCCAACGAGCAGGTTTGGATTGTTGAATTGCGGGAGGTCATGCAAGACCTCGGTCAACGCGTGCTGCGGGAGCTTGGCCGCACATCCGGCGCAGGAAGAAAGCGAAGTAAGTTTCAACATAGGATGGCGCACCTCGATTGTGGAATTCGAGTTCCGAAATCTAGTTTCGCGAGGCGGAGAGGATAGGAATCGAACCTATCCCGGTTCGCAAAACGGACCGGCAACGGTTTTGAAGACCGCGAGGGCCACCAGGCACCCTTCACTCTCCGAAAAATTCGGACGTCAGATTTTGGATTTAACCTGCTGGGCGATCGCGTCAAAATCGGGCCACTCGCCGGTTTCGAGTTTGGAGTGGATGAGTTCACCGTTGACGCGAATTTCGAAGGCACCGCCGCCGGACGCGATCAATTTGGGATTCACGCCGGCCGCTTTCCGAATGAGAGCCGCCAACCTGGCAGCTTTCGGTTCGTAGTTTCAGACCGTGCAATATTCGATCGTGACTTGGGCTTTCACGCGGGCCTCCCTTCTTCACGCCAAATTATCCGGGCCCTGGTACGCTGTCGAGGCCAGGATATTTCTCAATGCATGACCGGTTCGGTCACTAATCGCGGCAGTTCTAGGCGTGGCAAAATCCCGGCCGGCCGAGGTCAGCGACCTCGGCTACGACAAAATGACGCGCTCGGCATGCGAGTAAATGTTGAAGGAGGGCGGACGCAGAAAACCGATCAATGTCTGATTGTTCTCACGGCAAAAATTTGCCGCCAGGGTCGAAGGGGCCGACACCGACGCGATAATGCCGATACCGGCCGCCAGCGCCTTTTGCACAATTTCAAATGATGCTCGTCCGCTGACAAAAAGAAGATGCGCATTCAAAGGAAGTAAATCGTCGAGAAAGGCGCGACCGATCACTTTATCGACGGCATTGTGTCGGCCGACATCTTCCCTTAACCCGATGAGTTCGCCGGTGACGGAAAATATGGCGGCGGCATGAATTCCGCCGGTCCGGGTAAAATTGCTTTGTTTTCGGCGCATTTCATCGGGGAACTCGAGCAATGTCTGAGCGGAGATCCGAGTCTTGCTCGTGATTGCCGGGAAATTTTGACGGACGGATTCGATGCTGGTCTTTCCGCACACCCCGCAACTTGATGAGATGGTGCCGAACCGCCGGAGTTTTCCGAATTTCAATTTCACCTCGGGCGCGAGTGTTACGGTGATAATGTTCTCGCGAGTCGCGGCCAGCGCCGGCCGATTGATCTCGCGAATTTCTGCCCGGTCGTGAACGACAGCTTCGGACAGCAGGAAGCCGGCGGCGAGTTCCTCATCGTTGCCGGGGGTGCGCATTGTGACGGCCAGCGTTCGATCGCCGACGCGAATCTCGAGCGGCTCCTCGGCCGCCAGCTCGTCAACGATCTGCTCGAACGAACCGTCTGATTTGCGTCGCAAAATGTGTCCGGCGCCGATGTCGCCGCTATTATTCGCCGTTTCTGATCTGCTCATTGGCTCCTCGCTCGCTCTTTCCACGTTACTGATTAACATTCCCTTGGTGGAAATCTGTCACCTTTACATTTCCCCAGGCCACAACTTTTTCGGCCATCACGGGCGGGAGCCGGACGATTATCCGATTATTGAAGTCCCCACGATCGACTGCGTCGCCGGTCACGGTATTCGCGGGGACCGTTTTTTCGACTACAAGGAAAGTTACAAAGGTCAGATCACGTTTTTCGCTCTGGAGCTCTTTCATCATCTTTGCCGCGCGGTGGAACTTCGGGACTGTTCGCCTGGTCTGGTCCGGCGCAATGCCATCACTGAGGGCGTCGATTTGAATGAGCTGATCGGTCAAGAGTTCGAAGTTCAGGGCGTTCGATTCCGTGGCACAGAGGAATGCCGGCCATGTTATTGGATGGACCGGGCGATTGCCCCCGGCGCGGAACAATTCCTTAAAGGCAGGGGTGGCTTGCGCGCTCTGATTTTGAGCGACGGTAAATTGCGATCGACCGCGTCGGTTTCCGAAATCGGCGGATGAACATTAGCGCGGTTTTGCTTGCCGGGGGCGAATCGCGCCGGATGGGCAAGGACAAAGCGACCCTGTTGTTTCGGAGCGAGCCGCTCGGGCGAAACGAGCCGCTCTGGCGAATTCAACTCGATCTTTTGCGAAGACTCGCACCAATCGAAATTCTGATTTCTGCGCGCAATGATCCGGCTTGGCGTCCGGCCGATGTTTCTTTTGTGGCAGACGCTCCACCTTCGCGGGGTCCGCTCAGCGGCATCAGCGCAGCTCTGGCGCATGCGGCTACGACTCATTTGCTGACGCTCGCAATCGACATGCCGTTCATGAACGAACAATATTTGCGTTCCCTTTGCCGTCTGATTGAACCTGATCGTGGCGTGATTCCGGTAATAGGAGGACGAGCGGAGCCGCTGGCCGCAATCTACCCAGTGGAGGCTCGCGCCGATTTTGCAGCAGCGCTTTCCGGCTCGGATTTTTCGCTCCAGAAACTGGCTAGGGAACTCGTATCAAAGGACACGTTGCGCGTTGTCCAGGTGAAAAAAGAAGAAGAAGCGCTTTTCCGAAATCTCAATGAACCGATGGACCTAAAACGCGACAATTTTGTCCGTGGTCAGCCGCGCCCGATGAGGTCGTAAGAATGGCCGGATATTCTGGAACTCCGCTTTGGAAGAAGCTCGGCTACAAGAGCGGCCTGAGAGCATATCTTGATGCCGCGCCGGCTGATTACGTGCAGCTGCTGGAACTTCCTCCCGACGTCCAGGTCGCCTGGCTGGACAAGAAGGAATCGAACATACGGTTTGTTCATCTCTTTGAAAGGAACGGCCGCGCGCTCCGAACCAAACTGGGTTCTTATCGCAAGAAAATGGCATCCGACGGCGTGATCTGGGTTTCGTGGCCGAAGAAGGGTTCCGGCGTCGCGACTGACATTAACGAAGGCACGCTCCGCGAAGCGGCGCTGCCGCTCGGGTTAGTCGACATCAAAGTTTGCGCCGTTGATGAAGTCTGGTCGGCGCTGAAATTAATGGTCCGACGAGAGAACAGACAATAATTCCGGTCCAATAAAGATTCTCTGCCTTCCTTTCGCGGTTCGGTTGGCAATTTTAAGACCGAGCCACCGAAAAAGGGCGGGCAATCCTTAAACTGCTATACGGGGCATTTGTCACGTAATCGTAACAGGAAAGGTTTTGACCAGTCAGAGCGGGGCGTCAGTTTGGAGTATGGACATTGCACGATTTCTGGGCGGGTTATGCGGCCTAATTCTCCTCGGAGGCACGATCGGCACGGCATCAGGGCAGATGACGATCAACGGAGCGGGCGCAACCTTTCCGTACCCGATTTATTCAAAGTGGTTTGACGAGTACGCGAAGGTTGATCCGTCGGTGCGATTTAATTATCAATCGATCGGTTCGGGCGGCGGACAGAAACAGATTTTGGCGCAAACGGTCGATTTTGGAGCCTCAGACGGTCCGATGAGCGATGATAATCTGGCGAAAGCGCCAGGCAAGATTTTGCACGTTCCGACCGTCGCGGGCGCTGACGTTGTTGCCTACAATCTGCCCGGCAATCCGGCCCTCAAGCTCGATGCCGACACTATCGCCGGAATATTTCTCGGGAACGTGAAGAAATGGAATAATCCAAAGATCACGGCTTTGAATCCGGGTGTGAGCTTGCCCGATCAAGAGATTGTCGTGGTGCACCGTTCAGATGGAAGCGGGACGACCTACATCTGGACCGATTATTTGAGCAAAGTCAGCGCCGAATGGAAACAAAAGGTGGGGACGAACACCTCAGTGAATTGGCCGACCGGTATTGGCGGAAAAGGCAACGAAGGCGTCGCCGGGCAGATCAAGCAAACGCCGGGCGCGCTTGGCTACGTGGAGCTGATTTATGCGATTCAAAATAAAATGCCGTACGCCGACGTGAGGAACTCGGCAGGCTCTTTTGTGAAGCCGACCATCGAATCCGTTACAGCCGCGATGGCTACGGCCCAGATTCCAGACGACTTCCGCTTTTCCATGACGAACGCGGCTGGACAGGATTGCTACCCAATCGCGGGTGCAACATGGCTGCTTGTTTATGAACGGCAGAAAGATCCGGCCAAGGGTAAAAAGCTGGTGGAGTTTTTGAAATGGGCACTAACCAAAGGCGAGGCCATGGCGAAAGAACTGGCCTACGCTCCGTTGCCGGACGCGTTGCGTGATCGCGTGCTGAAACGAGTAGACGAGATCAAGATCCAGTGAGATCGGGAGCATGACGCTGTGGAAACGGTCGCGAACGCAGCTTTGCCGGTCGATACCACGCCGGTAAAGCTTGCTCCCCCCTCGCGATGGGGAGACCGCGTATTCGAGTGGTTTACCCTTGCCATGGCGTTGGTCGTTGTGGCCCTCGTCTTTCTAGTCGGCTGGCAGCTGGCTCGTGGCTCGCACCTGGCCATCATCCGATTCGGTTTTCATTTTCTTACGACGTCAACCTGGGATCCGGTGGCGGAGCAGTACGGCGCTCTGCCATTCATTTACGGTACCGCTGTATCGTCGCTGATCGCATTGATCATCGCGGTACCGTTGAGCGTGGCCACGGCGGTGTTCTTGACGGAACTCGCACCGTTGTGGATCCGACAGCCACTCGTCTCCTTGATCGAAATGCTGGCCGCCATTCCAAGCGTGATTCTCGGGTTGTGGGGAATTTTCGTGATGATCCCGTGGCTGCGTGCTTATCCATTCCCGATTCTCAAGAGATTGTTTGGGTGGACGCCGCTTTTCAGCGGTCCGATTTATGGGGTGAGCATGCTGGCCGGCGGCATCATCATTGCCATCATGATTCTGCCAATTATCACCTCGGTATCGCGGGAGATTTTGCGGAGCGTGCCGAACCTTCAGCGTGAGGCGGCCTATGCCCTTGGCGGGACGCGCTGGGAAGTCACCCGTATCGCCGTTTTGAGTTACGCAAAGAAGGGTTTGTTTGGTGCCGCCATTCTCGGCCTGGGTCGGGCGCTTGGTGAAACCATGGCGGTAACCATGGTGATTGGAAACACGCCGCAGATTAAAGCCTCGCTCTTCGCACCGGGATACACATTGGCCAGTGTGATCGCCAATGAGTTCACCGAAGCGACGACCGATCTTTATTTACAGGCATTATTCGAAATTGGGCTGGTCCTACTTGCCATTACCATCGTCGCCAATCTGCTGGCGCAGGTTCTCCTCCGTAGCATGGGTGGCATTTCCACGACACGGGCGGTGCAATAAATGCATTTTGCATCTCGACATCGGCATACCTGGCGGCTGATTAAGAGCGGCGCGGCGTCCGCGATTACTTTCCTTTCTGCCGTGATCGTGATCGCTCCCCTCGGCTTCGTGTTTTTTTACTTAATCGAGAAGGGAGCCAGTTCAGTGAACTGGTCATTCTTCACCGAGTTACCGAAACCGGTCGGCGTTATCGGCGGAGGCATGGCGAATGCGATTGTCGGCTCGGGCGAGTTACTGGCATTGGCGGCGCTAATTGGGGTTCCAATTGGCGTCTTTGGCGGAGTTTATCTCGCTGAGTACGGATCGGCTCGCGGGAACGCGATGCTTCGTTTTATAGCTGATGTGCTGAACGGGGTGCCCTCGATTCTTTGGGGCGTGGTTGTTTACGGTTTGGTCGTTCTCCGTTTCAAGAGTTTCTCAGCCTATGCCGGCGGTCTTGCCCTTGGGTTGCTGATGATTCCGTTGATCATGCGTACGACTGAGGAAGTGCTCCTGCTTGTCCCCAATGGGTACCGGGAGGCGGCGCTTGCTCTTGGGATCAGTCGGTGGAAGACGATTTTTCACATCGTGATGAGAACTGCGTCCAAGGGCATCGTTACCGGCATTCTTCTGGCCCTCGCGCGGGTCGCGGGAGAAACCGCTCCTTTGCTTTTCACCGCGTTCGGTAATCGGTTTTGGAATCACAGCTTGCGCGAGCCGATTGCTGCCCTACCGCTGCAAATCTTTACCTACGCAATTTCGCCTTACGATGACTGGCATCGGCAAGCTTGGGCCGGCGCACTTGTGCTGGTGTTGATGATTTTTGTTATTAATTTGCTGGTCCGCTTCCTGACGCGCGATCGGACGGCGCGTGTAGTATGATGGAAGGTTCTGTTATACCTGAAACGGCAATGCGTTCCTCGGAACAGATTCTTGAAAGGCCAGAATCGGCGATCGTCGAAAACGAAGAGCCAGTCTTCGAAGTTAAAGATGTTTCGTTGTGGTATGGCGATAAACAAGCGATCAAAAATGTAACGATTGATCTGCCGGCAAAAGCGGTGACAGCAATCATTGGCCCGAGCGGGTGCGGCAAGTCGACTTTTCTTCGCTGTCTCAATCGGATGCACGAACTGATTCCGCGGACGCGAATGACGGGTCAGGTGCTTTTCCGCGGCCAGGATCTCTATGGAGCCGGAATCGATCCGGCCGTGATTCGCCGCCGTGTCGGCATGATTTTCCAAAAATCGAATCCGTTTCCGACCATGTCGATTGCAGACAATGTGATTGTCGGCCTGAAGTTAAACGGCGTGCGCAATCGTCGGGTGTTGAACGAGCGCCTGGAAAAATCGCTGCGCATGGCTGCATTATGGGACGAGGTCAAGAACGACCTGGACAAGCCCGGGGTCAGTCTCTCCGGTGGCCAACAGCAGCGCTTGTGCATTGCCCGCGCGATCGCAGTCGAACCTGAAGTAGTGCTGATGGATGAACCGGCCTCGGCCCTAGATCCGATCGCGACGATGAAAATCGAAGAGCTGATTCGACAGCTGAGCACTGATTATACCATCGTGATCGTGACCCATAACATGCAGCAGGCGAGTCGGGTATCCGATCTGACCGCGTTTTTCTATATGGGGCAGCTGATTGAGTTCGACGAAACGCGAAAGCTGTTCACCAATCCCAAAGAAAAACAAACGGAGGATTACATTACCGGCCGGTTCGGATAACGATGAATCCATCGAGACATATTCTGCAAGACTTCGATACCGGATTGGAGTCGCTTCGGGCGGACGTTTTGATGATGGCCAGTTTAACCGATCGCAATTTGCAGAACGCGATGGCTTGTCTGCTTGATGGCAACATTGAGCTCTGCGCGGTGGCCGTTGCCGATGAACTGGAGATCGATGAGCTGGAGAAGAAGATCGATAATGACGGAGTGGAGATCCTGATGCGTTTTCAACCGGTGGCGTCCGATTTGCGGCACGTAATCTCGACCATGAAAGTGAGCGCGAATCTGGAACGAATCGCGGACCAGGCGGTACGAGTCGCTCAGCGCGCCCGTAAACTGACTATGCCCAGTGTGGCGGAGGACGCGCACGCCCTCGGGCCGATGTTCATGGAAGCAACAAGTTTGTTTCGCGACAGTGTCCGCGCTTTTGCCGACGAAGATGTGACGCTTGCCCGCTCGATCAAGGATCGCGACCGCGAGATCGATCAAATTAACCACGATATCACGGACGATTTTAGCGAAAAAATGGCTGTTCATCCGGAGCGGATCACCGATTACGTGAATCTCATTTTCATCGCGCGACATTTGGAGCGGGTTGGCGACCACGCCAAGAATATCGGCGAGGAAGCGGTTTATGCGACGGAAGCAGAGGATATTCGACACCGTCGGGCCGAAGTTCCTGCCGAAGAGCCCACTTCCTGACTTTTGGGCAGCGTTGAATTGTGACGGAACTGTCACACTAAAGTCATTGCCGCCGATGGCTTGCGTCGACGAAGCTTTGGGGCCGGCATAATGCGACGATGATCGAAACCTCCGCTCCTCCGAGCTTCACCTTCAACCTGCCGGCATCTTCGTCTTTGGGTTTGAAGCGCCTGCGGGCGGTTTGGATTTCCGACATCCATCTTGGGACCCGCGCCAGCAGTGTACCAATGCTACTCGATTTCCTGCGGGAGCACGATTTCGAAACGCTCTACATCGTGGGCGACCTAATCGATATCTGGCAAATGCGCCGCGGCATTTATTGGCCGCAGCAACACAATGACGTCGTGCAAAAAATTCTGCGCAAATCGCGCAAGGGGACGCGCGTGATCTACATCCCTGGAAATCACGATGAGATGATCAGTTCATTCTATGGCGCCTACGGCAACATCACCATCCAGAAGCACGCCATTCATCGGACGGCAGACGGCCGGCGCATTCTCGTTATTCACGGACACGAACTCGATACCGTTGTGCAAAACGTGAAGTGGCTCGCCTTTGTCGGCGACGTCGGCTACCAGTTTTTGCTCTCCCTTAATCCGCTCATTAATTTCATTCGGCGGCGGTTCGGCCGCGGTTATTGGTCGCTCAGCGCTTATGTGAAACAGCGGGTGAAAGACGCGGTGAGTTTCATCGGCAAGTTTGAAGCGGCGGTGGTGAAATACGCCGAGAGATATCATGTCGATGGGGTGTTGTGTGGGCACATTCACAGCGCTTCGATCCGCGAATTTGGGAGAGTGACTTATTACAACTGTGGCGATTGGGTCGAGACCTGCTCGGCCCTAGTCGAACATCTCGACGGCCGGATCGAAATCGTCCACCAAACCCGAGCACCGGTAATGATTGGGTCGGCTCGGACAGCGGCGATTGCATGAAGAGGAAAAAGAAACGCGTCGAGAAAAAACATGAGACTTCACCGGTGCGGCAACTGGAGATGGAATTGCAGGTGTTGCGGCGCGAATTGAAAATCACGGCGCGCGCTTACACTCAGCGGTTGGAGCGGGAGTTAGTCGCGACCGCCGCTGCCCTGCACAAATTTGCTCCAGCGGAAGAACTGTCGCGGGAACAGCTGCATCGGGTTCGGGATTTCGCAATCATGGTGCGGCAGCGCCGCCTCCGCCCGGAGAAAGGGCGACGGAAAGATTTGCGTAAGATCGATAGCCTCATTTCCGATTTGCAGCCGCTTCTTGATGAGGATGGAAATTAGTGCACGGGTCTGGCTTTTGTCGGGCTTGGCAGCGTTCCTTTGCGGCGGTAGAGCGAGACTCTGTCGAGCTAAGGAAATCTTATTGGTCTAGCGATGGCTCCGCGGAGCGTCGCCCTACCACGCGTCGGATCGGCCAGCCGGCCAGCTTCGATTGTGTCCGAATGCGTTCGCGCGATATCATCGCACTCGAGTCCATATCGGCATGCATGTTACGATCACGGAAAAGCCGATAAGCGATTTTCTGAGTCCGGAAAATACTTGGGCAGTCAACGACTCTGATTAAGGGGGCGCGTTCAGCGCACCGCCGCTTTCGCGACTTTCGGTGGGAAAAGCCAGAGCAGTTTTCCCGAAGTGCAGCCGCGATTAGCATCGACGAGCGCAATGCCCGCTTTGGAAATCTTTATATCGCCACCGGTGAGCTCTTCGATAACCGCGGAAAACTCCGGTTCGTGACCGACCACCATGACGGATTCGCCCTCTACTTTTCCGACCATTTGCCGAAGCCGCTCGAGACTGAATCCATGAGCCAGTTTTGGCTCGATCTGCATTCCAATACCTAGACGCTGCGCGACGATTTCAGCGGTTTGCGATGCGCGTGGGAGTGGGCTCGTTAGAATCGCATCAACCGAAAACTCGAGCCGATCCAAAAATTTAGCCACCCGTTTCATTTCACGGCGGCCCCGATCAGTGAGCGGGCGTTCGTCGTCCGGTTTGTCCCAGTCGGGCCAATCCGCCGCGCCGTGGCGGAGAAAACAAATTTTCATTAGAGCACCGTCCACTTCGGTCGTCGCGCACCGGGGTTTTGCTGCCAGAGACGGCAGCCACCAAGGTAGGCATTTCGGTTATGGCCGAGTTCGGCGTGTGGTGGCAGACGTTCGAGTAATTTGGCGTTGCCTCCACCGAGCACCACATAATCTGCAACGAACGCGCGTTGCATCTGGGTCACGATTCGCTCGACTTCCTCCTGCCAAATCGTGCGTCCGACGCGCTTCAATCCGGTTTTGCCAACGCGATCTTCGACCGAACCGTCCGCCAGATAGGGCAGCTCGCCGAGCTCGAGCGAGAGAACGGCACCGTTCCAAACAAGAGCGGAGCCGAAACCAGTGCCGAGTCCAATAAAAAGCATGCGACCACCGCGGTAACTGCCGAGAGCCTGCATGGCCGCGTCGTTAATCAGGCGCACCGGTTTTTTGAACGCCTTTTCGAAATTGAATCGGGTCCAACCCTTACCAAGGTTTTTGGGATCGGATAAAAGGCGGCCATTCTTGATCGGCGCGGGAAAGCCGACCGACACGGCATCGAATTTCCAATCCGAAAGATTCTCGCGCACGACATTGAGGAGGTAGCGTGGTGTGAGATCTGGGCCGGATTCGATTTTGCGGCGCACTCTGCGCGAAAGCATCATCTTCATATTGGTCCCGCCGATGTCGACGACGAGAATCTTTTTCATCCGCGTTTACGATCGCCTTGAACCGCCTTGATTGGAGTCAATTTCATTCCGGTCTGAGCCTGCGATTCGGCCGCGGCTTTACGGGCCTGACGCGAGCGCTCGCGAAAATGCAGCTGGGCCTGGGAACGCGGTGAACCTTCAATGGGATGCAGTCGCAGATAGCTGCCATCCGGCTGTAGCTCGCGCGTTTTAACGCGATCTTTCAGGAAGCTCGGCAGGACATCATTGACGATTTCATCGCGTAACGCCGGCGCCTCAATGGGGAAGGCGATTTCGACACGGCGATAAAAGTTCCGCGGCATCCAATCGGCGCTCGAAAGATAAACATCAGGTTGGCCCGCATTTTCAAAATAATAAACGCGACTGTGCTCGAGGAAACGGCCGACGATGCTGATCACACGAATATTTTCGCTCAAACCCGGAACTTTCGGCCGCAAACAACAAATACCGCGGACGATCAGATCGATTTTCACGCCGGCACAGGAGGCCTCGTAAAGTTTCTCGATGATTTCAGGATCAACCACGGAGTTGAGCTTGGCGATGATCCGGGCCGGTTTTCCCGCGCGGGCATGATCGCGTTCGCGTTCGATCAGCTGAATCAATCGGGTGCTCAGATCAAAAGGCGCGACCATCATTTTCTTCAGGCCGGGATAACCAGCAAGACCGGTCAAGGTGTTGAAGACGATCGCGACTTCGTCCGTTAACTCGGGCGCGGCCGTGAAGAGGCTAAAGTCCGTATAAGTGCGCGCGGTGCGATGGTGATAATTGCCGGTGCCGAGATGGACGTATTGCCGCAAGCGATCCGAATCGCGGCGCACCACCAGCAACGCTTTGCAGTGGGTCTTTAATCCGACGACGCCGTAAACAACATGGGCGCCCGCTTCCTCCAGTTGCCGCGCCCAGCGGATGTTTGCTGCTTCGTCAAAACGCGCGCGCAACTCGACCAAGGCGGTCACTTGCTTTCCAGCGTTGGCGGCTTCGATCAAGGCCTCCACGACGGGCGAGTCGCCGCTGGTGCGATAGAGCGTAATTTTGATAGCGAGCACTTGGGGATCGGTCGCGGCGGTTTCGATGAAGTGGACGACTGGATCGAAGCTTTCATAAGGATGGTGCAGCAGAACATCCTGCTTGCGGATGACTTCGAAAATATCGGACTGAGGAGGCAATGCCGGATCGGTAGCGGGCTGAAACGGCCGATCTTTTAATTTGGCGAAGGCATCATTGGTGACCAGCGGCATCAAATGCGTCATCGAGAGCGGCCCGTTGAGCCGGTATAGGTCGGCCTCTTGCAGGTCGAAAAAGGCGAGAAGCAACTCGCGGAAATCGCGCGGGCAATCCGCTTCCACCTCGAGCCGAACGGCCTTGCCACGACTGGAGCGGCGTAATTCTTGTTCGATGGTGCGCAACAGATTCTCCGCCTCTTCCTCGTCGATGTAGAGATCGCTGTTCCGCGTCACGCGAAAGGCATGGACGGCGTCGAGAATCAAACCAGGAAAAAGGTCAGCGATGTGATGCTTGATGAGGGAAGCAAGATAGATGTACTCCCACGGCTCATCGTCGCCTTTGCCGCGCGGCAGCAAAATCATGCGAGGGACGACCCGGGGGACCTGGACGATAGCGAGTAACGGCTCGCCCCCACGCTTGGTGCGCGCGCGAACAAGCAGGTTATGGCTCTTATTCAATAGCTGCGGAAAAGGATGGCTGGCGTCCACCGCGAGGGGTGTCAGCATCGGGAAAACTTCTTCCTGGAAATAACGCCTGGCCCATGCCGCGCGCTTGGCGGTCAATTGCGCAATTTCATGAAGTCGGATGCCATTTTGCGCCAGCGTCGGCACTAACTCTTTGTTCCAGAATTCGTATTGGGTCGCGACCAGCTCGTGCGCGATACGCTGGATCGCGTTGAATGTCTCCGTCGGCGTCATCCCGTCTGGGCCGATGTCACTCGTCTCGCTCTGGATTTGTTGCTTGATGCCAGCGACGCGAATCTCGAAAAACTCATCAAGATTTCCGCTGAAGATCGTCATGAACTTGACCCGTTCGATCAGCGGCTGCGTCGGGTCCTGCGCTTCTTCTAAAACGCGGCGGTTAAACTCGAGCCAGCTTAACTCCCGGTTGATGAAATTAGCGGGATCAGAAAGATCAACCGTGCATTCCACCGGTTCCGCGAGTTGCGGGGCAACCGCTCCATCGGGTGTCGCGATTTTGGCTGCGCTTGATTGCATATCAATTAGTCGGACGCCGCTGCCACGGCGCGGACTCGTCACCTAATCAGCGCCCAACGAATGCGCAAGCGACCAGCGGTCAAGCCGACGCTACGATTTGCTGGTGCCGAATGTCCTCCGCGGCGGCGGCGTAAACCGCATCCTCCGCGATGTTCGTTGCGTGATCGCCTACTCGTTCGAGGTGTCGCGCGATAAACATCAAATTCAAATAACCGCGGAGTTGTTCCGGATCATGCGCCATTCGGTCGATCAAACGGCGGCTTACTTGAGCATTCATCTCATCGAGTTTTTCGTCCCGCGGAATGAGGGCCCGGGCAGCTTGTGCGTCTTCCCGAGCGTAGGCGTCCACCGCGTCCCGGAACATTGCCATGGCGTGCTCCTGGATTGGGGTAATCCACAACACCTCCGGCAACAGCGGGTGCTGGTTCAACTTCCGCGCCTTGCGCGCGATGTTGGTGGCCTGATCCGCCATGCGCTCGAGATTGCCACTAAGTTTCATGGCTGAGACGACGCGCCGCAGATCCGACGCGACCGGCTGGAACCGGAGCAACAAATCGATTCCATCCTTGTCGATTTGCTTTTCGAGCTGATCGATTTCTTCGTCATCGGCAATCGCAAGCGCGCAGAGCTCGTCATCACGTTCCATCAAGCCTTTGAGGGCGCGCCCGAGGCTGCGTTCGGTTTGGCTCGCCATCATCATCACGCTGTTACGCAGACCTTCGAGCGCCTGCTCGAAAGTACCCAGAGTATGTTTGCTTCCGCTCGGCATATTCATTAACCAAATCGGCCGGTGATATAATCTTCAGTTTGTCGTTCCGACGGGTTGGTGAAAATTTTCGAGGTGGGTCCAAATTCGATGAGGCGTCCGAGATAGAAGAACGCCGTGTAGTTCGAGCAGTGGCCGGCTTGTTGCATGTTGTGGGTAACGATCACGATGGTGTAGTTTTCGCGCAACTGATAGATTAGCTCTTCCACTTTGGCGGTCGCGATTGGATCGAGCGCCCGCGATGCAAAGCCACTGCAGCCGAGGCCCCGATCGGAGGGGAGAACGCGTCAAATTTCGCCATGTTCACACGATGGCGAACAGGCGACGAGTTGGGCAAACAACGAAATGTTACGATTGCGTGACGGAAGAACCTTCCGCGGGAAGGATGACACTGATCGTTGTGCCCTGGTCAATAACGCTTTCTGCCTCCACTCGGCCGCGGTGTAGTTGAGCGATGTGTTTGACGATGGAAAGGCCAAGGCCGGTACCGCCCAGCTCGCGGCTGCGGGCACGATCGGCGCGATAAAACCGCTCGAAAATACGCGGCAAATCTTCAGCTGGAATGCCAACACCCTCGTCCGCAACCGACAACACAATCTCGCTGTCGCGCGCGAGTACGCCAATCATGATTCGGCCGCCTGCGCGGGAATATTTAACGGCGTTATCGAGCAGGTTGTGAACGATTTCCTCCAGCCGCATTTCGTCGACGCAGATTGATGGAAGCTCGGGCGGCAATTTTACCTCAACCTGAAGCTTTTTTTGAACGAAGCGCTTTGCCCAATCCCGCGTAACGCGATTGAGAAACTCGGGCAGCTTTACCCAGCTCAACTCCAAACTCGTTTCCTTTGCTTCCAATCGGGCCAAGCTCAGGAGGTCGTCGACCAAAAGATTGAGTCGATCAGAATGCCGCTTCATCACTCGATAAATGTGGCGTACTTCAGCTTGGTCGAGATCGTTTATCTCGAGCAAGGTCTCAAGATTGCCTCGGAAAATGGAAAGAGGCGTGCGCAATTCATGCGAGACATTTGCCACGAAATCCCGGCGAATTTCATCGGCCTGTTTCAGCCGCGAGATATCCTGAAACAAGGCAACTACTCCACTTGCTGGGTGACCGTTGTTTA
>QHNU01000152.1 GCA_003218525.1 Verrucomicrobiota bacterium | reverse complement strand
CGACCGCCTGTCCGATATTTGCCCGAAAGTTTTCGGCTGGAAGGATTTGTGCCGGTGGGTGGGTACGCGCTGCAATTGCGCTGGGGCGACGGGCACTCGACAGGGATCTACAGTTTTGCTTATCTTCGCAGGCTCGCCTCCTCCGCCAATGAGTAATCTCTCAAAGATCCTGTGGATCACCGCGATGTTATTGATTTGCGGGCTCGGAATATTCGCAGGCAATCATCGCGACTTTCTTATCGGCGGCAACCGCACTGCTACGGGCGAGGCAAGATTCTCAATCGCTGCACTCGAGGCTGAACTGCACACCGCTTACCCTGAATTCAGCGGTGCCATAAACATTGAGGTGGGACTTGCGAGAACGACGAGTAGTAACTCCATCCTCGAATTAACAGTGACCGATCGCTGTGGCAACCGTTACCTATGCCTGATCGGACGAACTGCTTTGGGCTGGAAGGTCGAACGGACTAACCGGTTGAAGATCGCCTTCAGGGGCATCATGACTTAGCTATTCGGGGACTGTAATTCGAAGTAGTTCAGAGGTTGAACCTATGTTTTTGATTACGCGGTGACTGGCGTTCGCCGGAAGGAGAAAGAATTCCCCGGCGCGAAACAAAGAACCGCCGCACTCCAGTTTTCCGGAGAGACAATAGGAAATAACAAAAGTTCCCGGTGGCGCAAGTTCGCGCGGGGAATGGATTTGCCACCGATCGATGGCAAACAAATCGTGAGAGATAAGCGATTCGTTGTTCACGACGATAGGCGCTGGGCTGCAATCGTCGAAATCAATGCAGCGCAGAGCTTGGGCAACGTGCAACTCGCGGGCCCGTCCTGCTCCGTCGACGCGATTCCAATCGAATACTCGATAGGTGGTATCACTATTTTCTTGCACTTCTACGATCACGTTTCCTGCGCCGATGGCGTGCATCCGGCCGCTGGGAATGAGAAAGACGTCGCCCGTTTTGACATGGACTCTTTGAATAAACTCCTCCGCCCGGCCTGAAGTTAGCGCCGCTTCAAACGTCTGCCGCGTGATTGGTTTTCGAAGACTAAGATATAACTCCGCCTCGGGCGCAGCATGGGCGACGAACCAGGCCTCCGTTTTTGGTTCGCCGCCAAGCGAATCGGCCACGTGCTCTGGGGGGTGCACTTGTAAAGAAAGCTTTTCCTGGCAGTCGAGTAGTTTAATGAGCAGTGGAAAACGTGGCACATCGCGAATTTGGCCGAATACCTCACGACGAAAATTCACCCAAAGATCGTGAAGTGATCTGCCCGCGAGCGGGCCGTCGCGGGCGATACTTTGCGCCTCTGGGCGATCGACGATTTCCCACGATTCACCGATCTGTTTTTCGGCCGGGAGTTCTTTCCCATAAAGCGTTTCGAGCTGTCGTCCTCCCCAAACTCGTTCCATGAAAATGGGCTCGAAGGTGAGGGGAGTTCGAAAATCCGGCATGGTGACTGCGCGCTCGACAGAATCAATCATCCTTCTTCGCGCATGTTAATATTCTCATGTTTGCGATCAACCGACACCGCGATTTGCTTCCTCCCGTGATGCCAACGGTGGAATGGGTCGAAACGCATATTCCGGCCAGGCTGGATCGATTGCCGTGGAGTCCATGGCATTGGCTGATCGTTATCGCTTTGGGGGCTACCTGGATTCTCGATGGCCTCGAAGTCACACTTGCCGGCGCGCTCGGCGGCATTTTGACATATCGAGAAACTCTCGCGTTGAGTGATGCGCAGGTTGGCGCCAGCGCGAGCGCTTATCTTGTTGGCGCGGTCCTCGGCGCGCTCGTTTTCGGTTATGCGACGGATCGACTGGGGCGAAAGAAGTTATTTTTCGTTACCGTCGGGGTTTACTTAACGGCCACAGCGCTGACCGCTTTTTCCTGGAATTTTTGGAGCTACGCGCTCTTTCGCGCGCTCACTGGAGCTGGAATCGGCGGAGAATACGCTGCCATCAATTCAGCCATCGACGAACTCATTCCGGCGCGCGTGCGTGGCCGTGTCGATCTCATTATCAATGGCAGCTACTGGATCGGGGCCGCGCTTGGCTCGGCCGCGACCGTGGTGCTGCTCAACCCGTACTTGTTTCCGATCTGGCTCGGATGGCGGTTTGCCTTCGGAATCGGCGCGGCACTTGGACTAATCGTCATCTTTTTTCGGCAATGGATCCCGGAAAGCCCGCGCTGGCTGATCGTGCACGGGCGGGCGAAGGAAGCTGAACAGATTGTGGCGCAGGTTGAAGAAGCCGTTGGCCTGCATTCCGAAAGGTTGATTGCCCCGGCAACGCCGCCGATACGAATCCGCGCCCGCAAAAGAACACCGTGGCGCGAAATCTGGGAAACCATCGCGCATAAATACCGCGAGCGGTCATTGCTTGGATTTGTGTTGATGGTAGCGCAGGCATTCTTCTACAACGCAATATTTTTCACCTACGCGCTCGTTTTGATCCGTTTTTACAACGTGCGCGCAGAGCAGGTCAGCGCTTACCTTCTACCATTTGCGCTCGGAAATGTCCTCGGCCCTCTCTTAATCGGACGTTTTTTCGACACGATCGGACGCAAGCCCATGATCATCGCCACCTACCTCGGGTCGGGAATATTGCTCGCGCTGAGCGGCTGGCTTTTTCGGGCAGGCCTGTTAACAGCACAAACGCAGACGCTCGCCTGGACCATGATCTTTTTCGTCGCCTCGGCTGCCGCCAGTTCGGCCTACTTGACAGTGAGCGAAATTTTTCCGCTCGAAATTCGGGCGCTCGCGATCGCAGTTTTTTATTCGATCGGAACGTTAGCGGGTGGCGTTTTCGCTCCGCTGATTTTTGGCGCCATCATTGGCAGCGGTTCGCGCAACGCGCTTTTTGCTGGCTACCTTTTCGGCGCCTCCTTGATGATTTGCGCGGCCGTAGTCGAAGCCTGGATCGGAGTGAAAGCGGAACGGCGGTCGCTCGAGAGCATCGCCGCCCCATTATCGAGCGCGCTGTGAGACTGGTTTCCAAATTTCTCAGATATTGGCTGCCGCTCGTGATCTGGCTAATTTATCGGCTCGACCGATCTGATGTCAGCTGAGCACACCTCCCGCATTATCGGTCCGATTTTGCGCTGGCTCCATCCGGGCATTTCACTAGCCAGGATCGAACAAGTGCAATTCGTCGTCCGCAAAATGGCGCATGTGTCGGAATACGCAGTACTAGCATTATTGATCTTTCGCGCGTTGGTGAACACGACGCGGCGAGCCCGATTTGCCGGGGCCGTTTTGATTACGCTACTCATCAGTGGCGCGTTTGCCGCGAGTGATGAATTTCACCAGTCCTTCGTTCCCTCACGCACGTCCTCTGTGCGCGATGTAATGATTGACATCACCGGTGCAATATTGGGGATGACGATCTACGGGAGCTTTGTTCACAAAAGAATAGTATCCGCAAAAGCCTGAAGCTTTCGTGCGGGCGTTTCGGCGAGACGCCGAAAGTCCGGGCCCGGAGCTGCATTGCATGCGAAACGCGTGCGCTACCGTCAAAATTTGCAATCAAAAATCTGAAATCGAAATGTGCTGGCCTGCCGAGCCGTAGCCTTGGCGCATCGAAGCCGCCTTCGTTTACTCCAGCTCGGGAGCCTTCGCGTTCCACTACGCTCCAAGCGACGGCTGGGCCTGACTGGGCTCGAACCAGTGACCCTGCGCTTATCAAGCGCATGCTCTAACCAACTGAGCTACAGGCCCGTTGCGCCAGCTAAACAACATTTGTGATCTAAGATCGAACGCCGCCGCGTGCGCATTCCTCTAATCTGAAATCTGAAATCTGCAATCTGAAATTCCTGCCAAATTCTTGTCGATTCCGCCTGCTGGGCTGTTACTTTCGGCGACTCGTGCGCTACCGTTTCGCTCTCCTGACTTTTGCCTTTGTTGTCAGCAGATTCATCGGAACAATCGAAGCGGGCGAACCAGCGCCGCCCTCCCCTGGGGTGACGATCTCGCCGCTGGCGATCAAACATGCGACGCTGGAGAACGGGCTCCAGATTTACTCGATCGAGGATCACAAAAGCCCGACGGTCGCTGTGCAGGTGTGGTATCACGTCGGCTCCAAAGACGATCCCAACGGGCGCAGCGGATTCGCCCATTTGTTCGAGCACATGATGTTCAAGGGCAACGAGCACCTGAAAGCGGATACTTTTGAAGAGTTGACCGAGAACGTCGGCGGCGAGAACAATGCTTTTACCGCGGCCGACGTCACCGTCTATCACGAAGTCGTGCCTTCAAATTATCTCGAGCCAATTCTGTGGGCCGAAGCGGAACGAATGTCGTCACTTGCGATCAACGACACGAATTTCAATTCCGAACGTGATGTCGTGAAGGAAGAATATCGTCAACGCATCCTTGCGAATCCTTATGGCGAATTCTCACTTGCACTCGAGCAGAAGTCATTTGCCGCCCATCCCTATAAACGTCCGACCATCGGCAACATTGCCGAGTTGGACGCGTCGCAATTGCCCGAGGTGCGTGCATTCCATTCAACTTTTTATCGACCCGACAATGCAACTCTGATTGTGGTAGGCGATATCAAACCAGAGGAGCTGGAGACATGGACGAAGAAATATTTCGGCACCATCCCTAGACCATCGGAGAAAATTCCGCGTGTTAGTGCGACTGAACCGGCGCGAAAGCAAGATGCTGTCTCAGTCATGTATAGCCCGAAAGCGCCACTTCCAGCGTTCGCGGTCACTTATCTGGCACCATCGATCCGGAGTGAAGATACTCCAGCATTGGACATCGCCGACGCCATTCTTTCCGAGGGCGAGTCTTCGCGGCTCTATCAATCGCTCGTTTACCAGCAGCAAATCGCGACCCGCGTATCGTTCAATGCTGACCTTCGTGAAGATTTGGGATTGCTGACATTTCGGCTCGTGCTGGCAAGCGGGAAATCCGTGCCCGAGGCAGAAAAGGCACTGGATGCGCAAATCGACAATATTTTGAAAAACGGCGTTACCGAAGATGAATTGAAGAAGGCGAAGAACCAATTTTTAACCGGAAAACTACGTGAACTTCAGACCAACAACGGTAAGGCGAGCGCTCTCGGCGAAGCAGCGGTGATTTACGGCGATGCCGAGCGGATCAATACGGACTTGGCCAAACTCCAGGCAGTTACCACCGATCAAGTCAAAAATGTGCTGAATAAATATATCGCCGGGAAGAAGCGCGTGGTGATCGAATATTTGCCGGACGCAATGAAGTCGGCGGCAGCGGCCTCACTGGAGCAGACGTCAAAATAGAATGCGCAGCTCATTTATCGCTGTCGTGATTTTTGGAGTTACGGTGCGAGCGGCGCTCGCCATTAGCGGAGTGGATACGCCACCGCCACCGGCTCCGCCGCATGAGATCAATTTCACACAGCCAAAGGAAACGAAACTGGAGAACGGGGTGCGCGTAATAGTCGCGGAACGACCCGACCTGCCGCTTCTGGCGGCGGAAGTGGTCGTGCGGAACGGCGCGGAAATAGATCCACCCAATCTCGCCGGAACCGCGAGTATCAGCGGAGCCCTTTTAACCAAGGGAACCGAGTCAATGTCAGCGCCGCAAGTCGCTAGCGCAATCGAATCGCTTGGTGGCGACATTTCCTCTGGTGCTGGCTGGGATTCCTCGACGGCTTCCGTTGTTGTGATGTCGGACAAAGCTGAGGCGGCGCTCACGATCTTGGCCGACGTGGTTTTGCATCCGGCATTCAAGCAGGAAGAAATCGATCGGCTGAAGAAACAGCGGCTCGATGGCTTGCGGGTTGCACTGCAACAACCGGGAGCGCTGGCCGCTTTTGTGACAGACCGCGTCGTTTTCGATTCCGGCGAGTACGGTCATTCGACCGGCGGGACGATCGAAACGGTGCAGGCGATGCAGCGCGATGATATCGTGAAGCTTTACAAGAGTTACTATTCGCCCACGAACGCAGCGGTGATTTTCGTCGGAAAGGTCACGCTGGAGCAGGGGAAAGCGTACGCGCAAAAATACTTTGGCGCGTGGAAGGCGGATGCAACGGTGGTCAAAGCGGCGCCACCGAGTACGACGGAATGGAAACCGGAAAACGTTGTTGTCGATATGCCGCAAGCAGGACAGTCGGCGGTCGCTCTTTCAAGGCCCGCGATCAAGCGCAGTTCACCGGACTATTACTCGGGCTTGGTGGCAAACGCTGCCCTCGGAAATGGATTTATCTCGCGGTTGAACCGAGAGATTCGGATCAAGCGGGGTCTAAGTTACGGCGCGAGAAGTTCGCTTGACGCGCGTCGCGACACCGGGCCGTTTACTGCTTCGGCACAGACGAAGAACGAATCGGCCTCCGAAGTAGCCAGGTTGATCATGGCCGAATTGAAACGGCTCGCGACCGATCCCGTGCAAGGCGAGGAATTGAAATCGCGGCAGGCGGTTCTAACGGGGGGTTACGCGCGCGGTTTGGAAACAGACGAGGGTTTTGCCGGCAACCTTGCTTCGCTGGCCGCCTACAACCTTCCGCTCGATCGGTTGAATGCATTTATTCCAAAGATTAACGCGGTGAAAACCGAAGATGTGACCGCGTTCGTCACAAAATATCTATCCTCGACACCGAGCTTGATCATTGTTGGGAAAGCCCCCGCGTTCATTGATCCGCTGAAAAAGGATTTTCCTGACGTCAAGGTGATCCCGCAAAGCAATCTCGATTTGAATCGCCCGGGCCTGGTTAAAGAGAAGTAACTTTAGCCACGGCTCTTTGAGCTGTGTTTGTCTTTTGCATTCGGGAGCGCGGGCAACTTGGACGCTCTGACCGGCATGCTGGAGAACAATCGAAGGCTTGCGGCAAGGTACCTCAAAGGACCGCTAGACCGAGCGAGCGAGCCGCATCTCTGACTTCGAATTTCGGAGGAATGAAGAGAGATGTCTCGACTCGCGCTCGACATGACAAGGCGCTGTAGAGTCCGCTGTCTCAGCGGACAAAGGTTGCGCTGAGGACAGCGCAACGCTACAGGAATTTTTGGTGCTCCCGCCGTTGGGATTTGCCCATGCCCGTCGGACTGACCTATGAAAAGCTGATCGCCTTTCTAAGAATGGTTCTGTCGAATAGCATTGCGCCGCTAACCTTTGACGAATGGTTCTGTTAACCAGACGAACGATGCAGGTGGTGTTGCAGTTTCACGGCGATCTTACGTTTTTTTTGCCGGCGGATTCAAGGCGACAGCCGATTCGCCGGCCGTTACACGAGAAGACATCAATCAAGGATGTAATCGAGGCATGTGGTGTTCCGCATACTGAGGTTGATCTGATCCTGTGTGACGGATCCCCGGTTGAATTCTCGCATCAGCTCACCGACGACGCTGAGATCGACGTCTATTCTCCCTTTGGCTCGCCTCAAGAATTCGCCGCCAACCAGTTGCAGCAGCGCGGCATCACCAAGTTCGTCGCCGATGGGCACCTCGGGAAAGTTGCTCGTAATCTGCGCTTGCTCGGTCTTGATGTTGCCTATAATGCCACTGCCGATGATACGGCCCTGCTTGAAATATCTGCGCGCGAAAAAAGAGCATTGCTGACTCGCGATCGCCGTTTGCTCATGCACGCGATCGTTCGCGACGGCTATTGTCCGCGCTCAGATAGTCCAGAGGAGCAGACAGTCGAAGTAATTCGTCGATTCAATTTGCACGCTCTGCTGGCACCTTTCAGCCGGTGTTTGACGTGCAATGGCACCTTGGAGCCAGTGAGCAAAGCAGAGGTCCTCACTCGACTGGAGCCGCTAACGAAAATTTATTATCAGAATTTCCGGCACTGCATGGTGTGCGGCAAGATTTATTGGGCCGGATCCCATTTCGGAAAATTGCAAAGTCGCATTCGCCGAATTCGAAATGCTGTGGGATCGCAACGAGATACCGATAATTAGTATGCGGGCCCATATTCACTCCAATTTTATGCTGTTACTGGTGATGTGAAGATGCTCGCGGCTGCGATTCTGCGATCGAAGCTCTGAAGGGAAGGGGATTACGCTCCCGCTAGTGATCCGAAAGTGTGCCCGTTTGTGAATTTTGCTCCACGCCTTCGGCTTTGGAGGCAAGGGGATTCGAACCCCTGACTTCCAGCTTGCAAAGCTGGCGCTCTACCAACTGAGCTATGCCCCCCGAAGAGATTGCCGAGTTTAGATTGTAGATCGATGATTGCAAATGCGCGCACTCCCGCTTACGGGCGTCCGATGAGTCGAGTTTTCATTGTCATCTCGTTCATGGCTTGTCTTGGAGTTGCGACGTGCGCGGAGATATCGCTAGGGGAACAGACGGAACAGAAATTTGAAGGCAAGGCGCGCCGCACCGTTAGTTCCAAATATCTATTGTTTCTGCCGTCCAACTACAACCAGGACACGCAGCGGCGCTGGCCTCTTGTTTTATATCTCCATGGTGGTTCGTTGCGGGGCGACGACACCAATCGATTGCGCACGCTTGGACTTCCGCGGCGACTGGAAGACGATGCGAAATTTCCATTTGTGGTTGTGGCGCCGCTTTGTCCTGAAGGCGAAATCTGGACGGACGCGGATGGACTCGCCCAGCTTCTCGATGGGGTTGTTAGCAATTATCGGATCGACAACAAGCGCATTTATTTGACTGGCCACAGCATGGGCGGGCCTGGTGCCCTCTATCTCGCGTACAAATATCCCGATCGATTTGCGGCCGTCGTCGCGATAAGTCCGTTATCGCCAATCACGGCATGGGCGAATCAGCTTCGCAGCGTGCCGCTTTGGATCATTCACGGCGTAAAAGATGGTGCCGCACCGATCAAAGATTCGGAAGAGCTAGTGCAGGCAATTGGGCAGAGCGGCGGACATCCCAGATTCACGCCTTTGGCCGATCGCGACCATTTTATGCTCGATTTCTACGACAAGAATGAGGTGTT
>QHNU01000151.1 GCA_003218525.1 Verrucomicrobiota bacterium | reverse complement strand
TCAACCGCATATGAGGATAAGTCAGGTAAAGTTCGTCGCGGGCGCGAGTGATAGCGACATAGAATAGTCGACGTTCTTCCTCGATTGCATCCCGGGTTTCGAGCGAGCGGGCGCTGGGAAACATGCCGTCCGTCAGCCAAATCACAAAAACAGTGTGAAACTCGAGCCCTTTCGCTTGATGCACGGAGGACAGGTTGAGCGCCTCGTTATCTGCCGCCGCGTTCGGGGCAGGTTCAGCATCGACGTTGCTGATGAGGGCGAGCTGCGATAGAAATTCTTGCGCGTCGGCGAACTGACGGGCAAAAGCCGCCAGCTGATTCAGATCTTCGCGGCGTAACTCATAATTGATGAAATTGGCCTTGGCGTAATCATCGTAAATCGCCTCGACTACGGAGGTGATCATTTCACTAAGTGTATGCGCAAGTTGTTCCCAGGGTTTTTTCGAGCGGGCGGAGACATTCAATTGCAACAGGCGTGTCGTCCAGGAATCGACTTCGCCCTTTTCCGTGATCGATTTTTCCCAAGCCCCCCAAAGGTTCTCCGCGCTTTTGCCGCCGATACCTGGCAATAATCGAACCATGCGCTTGAACGCCACTTCATCACGCGGGTTGGCAACAAAACGAATGAAGGCCGCAACATCTTTGATGTGGGCTTGCTCGAAAAAGCGCACGCTACTGGTGATCTGATAGGGAATTCCTCGCCGGGCTAGTTCGAGCTGCAATTCGACGGCGTGATAATGCGCCCGATACAAAACCGCAATTTGGTTTAACTCAACCGCTTCATCCCGCAGCTCGAGCACGCGTTGGGCAATGAACTGAGCTTGCTCGCCGCCATCATTCAGCGCCACCAGAGCTGGTTTGAGGGCGTTTGAGTCGCGCGTCGCGCTTAGATTTTTCTTGAACTGCTGGATATTAGCGGCAATGGCACTGTTTGCGACCTTAAGGATTTCCGGAACACTTCGGTAATTCAGCTCGATCTTGAACAGTTGCGCGTTCGGATAACGCTTCTGAAATTCCAAAATATTTTGGAAATTGGCCCCGCGCCAAGAATAGATCGACTGGGCGTCATCGCCGACGACCATCACGTTCTTGTGTTCGGCCGCGAGCGTGTCAATGAAGTCCGCCTGGATTTTGTTCGTATCCTGATATTCGTCCACCAGAATGAACTGAAATTGTCGCCGGTAAAACCGAACGATGTGCTCGTGTTCGACCAGCATCCGAAGTGTTTTTTCAAGCAGATCATCGAAATCGAGCGAGTTCGTCGCCTTTTTCTTTCGTTCATAGCGGGCATGCACATCCTTGATTTGCTCGAGCAACGGCAGGAAATAAGGGAACTTTTCGGCGAGCAATTCCTCCATCGGCCGCTCCGTGTTGACCGCAAAGCTGAAGAGATCGGCGAGCACGTCACTCTTGGGAAAACGAATCTCCTTTGGATCGATTCCAGCGTTGGCAACAACGGTCGCGATCAAGTCTCTCTGATCCTCCCGATCCATAATGGTGAAACCAGAGGAATAGCCGAGGGCACTACCGTGACGTCGCAACATTCGGTTTCCGATAGAGTGAAAGGTGCCGCCCCAGATCCCGGTGGCATCGACCGGTAATAAATTCGAAACCCGGTCGAGCATTTGCCGGGCGGCTTTATTCGTAAACGTTAGGAGCAAAATATTGCGCGCATCGACGCCGTTCTCCAGCAGGTAGGCGACGCGATAGGTCAAAGTCCGCGTTTTGCCGGAGCCAGCTCCGGCAATTACCAGCAACGGCCCGGGCGGGGCGGTCACGGCCGCGTACTGTTGTTCATTTAGCTCGGCGGCATAATCAATGGCGCTGCCAGCAAGCGGATGGGCCCGCTGCAGCGTGTATTGACGAGGCATAAGACGTTACGCTCCGGTGGCGGGTTCGGCTCTTCAATCAAAAATCTACATGCGTCTTTCTGCACCGGATCACCCGATTTCACTCATGTGGTGATGGTGATGTCAGCCTGCTCAATCGCGAAATTTCAAAAGATGAACATCCCGATGGCCGCACCGAACATGAGTAGCGTCGTAAGTCCCACGCATGCGATCGCGATCGGCGAGCTTGGTTGACCTTTCATAAGTTTGCGATCGGTCGAGACCAATAAAACGGCGAGGAGAAGAAAAGGCGCGAGTAGTCCGTTGATCACTGCGGTCCAGAAAAGTGCGCGCACCGGGTTTACTTTCGCAAAATCGAGTCCGATGCCGACCAAAGTGGAAATGATCACAACGGCATAAAAGGCCCGGGCAGATTTGAACCTCGCGTCGAGGCCCTGATGCCAGCCGAATGTTTCGGCGAACGCGTAGGCCGCGGAACCCGTGAGTGTTGGGATCGCAAGAAAGCCGACACCGAGAACACCAAAAGCGAAGAGCGCGGCGGCAAACTTTCCGGCAAGCGGCCTTAATGCTTCCGCCGCATCCTTCGACGTTTCGATATTGATGATGCCATGACGATGCAGCGTGAGCGCGGTTGTCAAGATGATGAAGTACATGACAAGGTTGGAAAAAAATGTGCCGACGCCAACGTCGATTTCGCGCACTTCGAGCTCACGCCGCGTTCTGCCCTGACGGCGCGCGAGCATGCGGCGGCCGGCCGCTTTTTTTTCCTCCACTTCCTGCGATGCCTGCCAGAAGAAAAGGTACGGGCTGATCGTGGTACCAAGGATTGCGACCAGCATCGACCAAGCTTGGTGGCTACGCGGTAAAGACGGGACAAATGTGTCGTGCAAAACGGATTTCCAATCTGGGGCGACCATGAGCGCGGTGATGACGTAAGCAAAGAGCACCAATGCGAGCCATTTCAGGATTGTCGCGATTTGCTGATAACGGAATTGAATCGTGGCGAACGCAATCGCGATCCCGAAAATGAAAACGAGGTAGCGCGAGTTGAAACCGGTGAACATGGCGCCAGCGTCAGCCATCCCACTCAGATCGGCACCAACGTTGATAGTGTTTGCCAGGAACAACGCGCACGCTGCAACTGCGATCAGCGGGCGTGGAAGTTTATGATGAAACGCGCCGGCCAGCCCGCGTCCTGTTACCATTCCGATGCGAGCGCACATAAATTGCACCGCAGCCATGAGCGGCCACGTAATCAGTGCAGTCCAAAGGAGCGAGGTGCCGAGCGCCGCACCTGCACTCGAATAGGTGGCGACGCTGGAAGGATCGTCATCAGCTGCGCCAGCAATGATGCCAGGACCAATCTCAGAAAGGAAACGCCAGCGCGACGTTCGCTTAGCCGGAGCGGGTTCGGCCACATTTCAGACCTATCGAATTCGCCGGCCTTTCGCAACGCCTGCCCCGGTCGCGCGGGATGATTCCATCTTGAACGCCCCAAGCGCAATTCTAAGCTATGCGCTGTGGAAGAAGCCGAGGTGCCGCTGGAGCATTTGCACGAGGAAATTCATCATCGAGCCGAGCACGGCGGCGAGCAGTGGATTTCGGGGGTGGCCCTCAGTACCGCTCTGTTGGCGGTCCTGGCCGCGATTGCAAGTTTGGTTTCCGGCATGCGGGCGAACGAGGCGATGATGAGCCAGATCGAATCATCTGACCATTGGGCTTACTATCAGGCCAAAGGAATCAAAGCAGCCGTGCTCGATGCGAAAATGACACTGAGCGGGACAGCTACCGAACAAGACCGCGCCAAAGCGCAACAGTACCAGGAAGAACAAACCGAGATTCAGAAAGAAGCGCGGGCCAAAGAAAGCGCGGCCAAAACGAACTTTCACCAGCACGAAGTTTTTGCCCGCGGGGTGACAATGTTCCAGATCGCGATTGCGATTGCCGCAATCTCCGCTCTGACAAAACGACAAATTTATTGGTTCGTCAGCATGTCGGTCGGCGCGGTGGGTTGCATGCGTGTCCTCGCCATTGACGCTTCGCTGCGCAACACCGGCGTAGCCATCGTCGATGGCGCGAATGGCCAACCGCGTGTTCTATTTTTCGGCACCATTCACAACCCGAGCGCTCTCAAATCGTCCTCCTGCCTGGTTATGATTCGGGAGCGGCTTGCGCAACTGATCCATGAGCACGCACCGGATTGCTGCGCAATGGAAGCGGTCATCTATGTGCAAAGTTACAAGACGGCGATTCTTCTCGGAGCAGCCCGTGGCGCGGCTATCCTGGCTGCAGCGGAAAGCGGTCTGCCCGTTTTCGAATACGCTCCGACGCGCATTAAACAATCCACCGTCGGCAGAGGTGCCGCGGGAAAAAATCAGGTCGCCTTTATGGTGCGCGCCCTTCTTGGGCTGACAGAAACGCCGGACGCAGATTCGGCCGACGCGCTCGCGATCGCCCTCACGCACTTGCGCGCGGAGGCGGCAACTCGATTGGGGATTCCCGCGGCCGGGCAGATATGACGGACCATTTGTTACAAACGCGCTGGCTCGGCCGCGTCAATTACGCCGAGGCGCTCGCGTTGCAGGAAGAGATTGTCACACAAAAGCGCCGCGATTCTACCATCGCCGATACGATCTTATTTCTCGAACACGACGCCGTCTATACGATTGGCCGCACGCCCGACCAAGCTAGTTTGCGAGGTGCGTCGCATCTTCCGCATCCTCTATTTCAAACCAATCGCGGCGGTCAGGCAACGTATCACGGGCCGGGTCAACTCATGGGTTACCCAATCATCGACCTCAGCCGCTGCGGCCAGGATTTGCACAAGTATCTCCGATGGATTGAAGACTTATTGATTGGATTTTTGGCTAAGTTTGAACTTAGCGCGACGCGCCGAACCGGGCTGACTGGTGTTTGGATCGACGATCGCAAAATCGCGTCAATTGGCGTCGGTGTCCGACACTGGATTACGATGCACGGGTTCGCCTTAAATATTTGTGGTGATCTGGCGCCTTTCGCTCAAATCACGCCATGCGGACTCGCCAATGTGACGATGACATCGGTCGAAAGAGAAACGGACCGAAAAGTGACTCTGGCTGAAGCGGCTAATATCATGCAACAACTGGCGCAACGCCGAATCAATCGCTTGCGCATCGAAGCCGGGCTGCAGACGATCAGTATTTGAAAGGAAGCTAGATGATTCCACTCGAAGACAATTTCACTGATGTAATCAGTAAAGCTCAGCAGGGTCTCGAAATCTCCGATGCGGAGTTGGCGGAGAAGGCACGCGTCGATGCCAGTGCCATTCGGAAATTGCGCGGCGGACATTTCGACGAGCTCACGCTTTTCCGCGTCGCACCGGTGCTCGGGCTGGGTGCGCGTGCGCTGCGCGACCTGGCCCAAAATGAATATCATCCTTCGGTTAGCGAGATCGAAGGTTTGGCGGTTTTTAATACGCCGTTTCACGATATTCGCGTAAATGCCTACCTCGCTTGGGACCCGAAATCTCGTGAAGCGGTTGCCTTCGATAGCGGCGCGGATGCCGAGCTCATGCTCGACCGAATCGCCAAGGCAAAGTTAATGGTGAAATTAATTCTACTGACGCACGCTCACGCCGATCACATCGCGGATCTTCCGCGACTGGAAAAAGCGACGGGCGCTCCGGTTCTCATTTCCGGTCGGGAATCGGCGCCGGGCGCGAAGGCAATCGGCGAAGGTACGGAATTCGAGGTCGGCCGGTTGAAAATCAAGGCGCTGCTAACGTGGGGGCACTCGAGGGGCGGGATGACCTATTTTGTCACCGGACTTGCTCATCCGCTCGCCATCGTAGGGGATTCTATTTTTGCCGGCTCCATGGGCGGCGGCAACGTCTCCTACAAAGACGCGGTCAACAACAACCTGAAGAAAATTCTAACCTTACCCGACGACACCATCATCTGTCCCGGCCACGGACCGCTAACGACGGTCGCAGAAGAGAAGGAACACAATCCATTTTTTGCGGGAAAGTCGGCTGTATGACCATTGGAGTTTGAAGTCCCTCGTGAGCAAAGAGAAATCCCTGCGCACGGCAGAGGCTGCGAAGCCAGGCTCTAAACCCCAATCATGAACATCGGATTTGTCGGCGTTGGCCGAATGGGGGCAAACATGGCGCGCCGCCTCGCCGAATGCGACGAGCATGTCACCGCTGTTTATGATGTGAATCGGGCCGTGGCGACGGCTCTTGCCTCTGAACTTGGGTGTGCGGCTTGCCAGGATTTGTCGGAAGTGACGGCCGAGTCGGACGCGATCATTACGGTGGTCAGTGACGATGCCGCGATGCGAAAGATCTTCGCGGAATCCGGCGATAGTTTGCTGGTGAACGCGCGCGGCAAATTGTTCATTAATTGCGCAACGATCAGTCCGCAGGTCCACGTCGAAATTGAACGGCTGGCGGTTAAAGCAGGCGCGCGCACGCTTGAAGCATGCATGGCCTCGAGTATCACGCAGGCACGAGAGGGCACGCTTTATCTGATGTGCGGCGGAAGTGAAGACACCTTTCGAGCGGCAGAGCCGCTTTTGCGCAGGCTCGGAAAGACTGTGCGTTACATCGGAAAAGCGGGCGAGGCAGCAAAAGTGAAAGCGCTGGTGAATATGGTCATGAACATCAATACCGCGGGCCTGGCCGAAGGCCTTGGCTTAGGTGACGCACTCGGCCTTGATCTGAGGATGTTGCGCGAAGTTTTTTCCGAAACCGGAGCAGCCTCGCGCGTTTTACAGACCGACGGTGAAGACATGCAAAACCGCGAACATGCCGTCTTTTTCTCCGCGGGACACGCCGCTAAGGACAGCGGCATCGCTTTGAATTTGGCGCGTGAAATTGGTCTCGATCTGCCGTTGGGGCGCGCAACCAAGCAACAATACGACGAAATGATCGCCGAAGGTTTGGGTGAACTGGATAAATCGGGCGTGGCTGAACTGACGTTCAAGAATCGGCACAAACATCACGGCGATCACGTGTGACTGGAGCGTACCCGATTTGGGAGCGCGACAACCGCCTTGCCATCTAGTGTCAACGGGCGCCGTCTCAACTTGACGGCTGACGTGTGTCACTGAGCTTGAATGGAATGAAGACCGTCTGGCGCGTTTTTGTTTATCTGAAACGCTATCCCTGGCTCGCGTTGGCAACCCTGGCTTGTGCCATCACGGGCACGTTGACGGTCATCATTTTTCCCGCGGTAACGAAGCGCATCATCGACGAAGTGGTGCGCGAACACCATCCGGAACGCCTGATGCCATTGGTTGGGCTGGCAGCGCTGGGATTCCTCCTTCAGTACGGAATGAACGCGCTTCGCCTTTGGTTCAACAATACCTTTGAACAAAAAGTGATCTTCGATCTGCGCAGCGACCTTTATTCGCACATTCAACTCCTGCCGCTGCGCTGGTTTGATAATCGCGCCACGGGCGATTTGATGACACGAATCATCGAGGACGTGAGCTCAGTCGAGCGGGTGCTCAAGCTCAGTCGAGCGGGTTCTCATTGATGGCATCGAACAGGGCGTGGTCGCTGCACTGCAAGTCGTCATCGTGCTCGGCGTGATGTTTTATTTGAGCTGGAAGCTCGCGCTGCTTGCGCTGGCGCCGTTGCCGTTACTGGCCGGTGGCGCACTCTGGTATACTCTGACCGCGCATCGACGATATCGGCTGCAGCGCCGCGCCGCTTCCGCGATGAACTCGCTCCTGCACGACAATCTTTCCGGTATTCGCCAGATCAAAAGTTTCGTGCGCGAACACGAAGAGCACGCGCGTTTTAACAAAGTTAGTGACGAACTGCGCCGGGCGACATTGATCGTGATGCGCGTTTGGGGACTCTATCATCCGTCGATGTATCTTATCGGTTCGCTTGGGGTTTTGCTAACAGTCGCGGTCGGAACTAAGGCGCAGTTAAGCGGTGCGATGCCGCTCGGCAGTCTCATCGCCTTCCTCATACTAACTACATTTCTCTATGAACCGATCGGAAAATTACATCAATTGAATCAACTGGTTCAGGCAGGACGCGCGGCGGGGGAACGTGTTTTTGAAATTCTTGATGAACCAACCGAGCCGCAACTCGGGCGGAAATTCGGTCGGAACGTGCAGGGCGAGATTGAGTTTCGTAATGTCAGTTTCAGCTATGCGGCTGAACTACCCGCGATCACTGACATTTCCTTCCAGGCTGGACCGGGTGAAACGATTGCCCTTGTGGGGAAAACTGGTGCTGGAAAATCTACCGTCATCAATTTGCTGGCGCGTTTCTACGAATTCGATCGTGGTGACATTTTGATCGATGGCCGCTCCATTCGGGAATCCAGCATCCGCGCCCTGCGCGAGCAAATCGGAATGGTGACGCAGGAAAGTTTTCTCTTTAACGGCACGATTCGCGAGAACCTGCTCATCGGCAAACCTAACGCCACTGATGCCGAGTTGCTCAGGGCGGCCGAAGCGGCCAATGCGCGCGCTTTTATCGATCGCTTACCCAAAGGATTGAGTAGCGTGGTCGGCGAACGCGGTGTGAAACTGAGTGTGGGCGAGAAGCAGCGACTTTCGATTGCGCGCGCATTACTGAAAGATCCGCCGATTCTGATCCTGGATGAAGCAACGGCCAGCGTCGACACGGCGACGGAACGCTTGATTCAAGAAGCGCTCGAACATTTGATGTTTCATCGTACCTCCATCGTCATCGCGCATCGCCTCTCGACGATTGTCCATGCCGATCAAATCCTTGTTCTTGATCACGGTCGAATCATCGAGCGCGGCACGCATGAGGAACTTCTCGGGCTTGGGGGAAAATACGCGCGACTGTGCGAGCAAAGTCTGCTCGATGTTTCAAGCGACGAGGAAATTGTTTCGGCGAGCGCTTAGTTGCCTCGATCGTTCATTCGGACGCGGACGGCGAGGGAGAAGCTGAGGCGCTGCCACTGGGAGCGGCGGATGGAGCTGGAATCAAGATCGTCTGGCCGGCCTGGAGCTTTCGGCCATCCTCGATGTGATTGAATTTTTGCAAATCTTCGACAGTGACTTTGTGCTGCTTCGCAATCGCGGTCAGCGTTTCTCCCTTGGCCACGACATGCGTATTACCGCTGTTTGGCCCCCCCGCCGATGACGCTCCGCTCGCGACCGGAGGTCCACTTGGCGTCGCCTCCCCGACCATGACCACGGGATGTGACGTTTGTTGTTCGATTTTGAGAATCTGCTGGGAGAGGGCATCGATCTTGGCGTTGATCTCGTCGAGTTTTTTGGTGAGCGCTTCGATCTGCGACGAAGGCGAATTTTCTGGCGACTGCGCGAAAGTAACAGCCGTTGAAATAGCGAATGCTGCCGCTGCGGCCATTAATTTCATCGCGGCAACTTTGCCATCAGCGGCAGAGTGAGGCAAGCGCAGGGGGATTGCGCGAAAATGGATATGGCATCGGTTGCGAAGGCGCGATTTTTCCCGTAAATTTTGTCAATGCCAGAACGCATTCAAAAGCCCGTCGAACCGACGCCATGGGGACCGAAGCAAGGTGACAGTGATGGACCCCGCTCCCCTGACATTTCGCGTCCAGATACAAAGGATCTGCTCAAAAAAATGCGCAAAGTGGATCCGAATCAGTCGAAACGTTACCGGCAACGCACCGGCCAGTAATGGAGTCCCGCATGCAGCCGCTCGAATTAGGAGCGAGCGGCCTGGAAGATTTTCCGGCGCTACTGCGGCATCACGGCTTGCTCTCGCCCGCTTGGCAGACCGGGCCAGCTGAGCCGCCGAAAGACTTCAAGCCGACTGAATCGACCACGATTCTTGCATTCAAATTCGCTGACGGCGTCCTCGTCGCGGGCGATCGGCGAGCGACTTCCGGGAACACCGTCGTTTACGATCGGGCGGACAAAGTTCTCGAAATCGATCGGCAATCGATCATGGCAATTGCAGGTGTGCCGGCCACCGCCTGGGAGATGGCGCGAGTGCTCGAGCATTCCTTTCAGTTTTTCCGCCGCACGCAGTTACAGGAAATGAGCGTCGACGGCAAAGTGCGGGCGCTTTCAAAACTTTTGCGGGACAACTTCGGTTTCGCGCTGCAGGGAATCGGCGTGGTGGTGCCGATCTTCGCCACTTTTGACGCCAAAGCATCGCCGGCGGCGCGCTTATATTTTTATGACGCCATGGGAGCGCAGTTTGAAGCGACCGATTTCGCCGCGACCGGATCGGGCTCGCCGGCCGTCCGCGGGATTTTGTACTACGAAAACACTTGGGGCAAAAAGCCGCTGCAAAAGCTAGATACCGATGACGCAGTAGTGGTGGCTTTGCGCGCGCTGGACACCGCTTCGGAAGCAGATACCGCCACAGGTGGCATTGATCGGCACGCCAAAATTTTTCCAATCATGAAGATGGTCTCGGCCAGCGGCATCAGAACGTTGCCGGAGGAAAAAATTGCCGAACTTTTCCGCAAGCGCGTGGCATGATCGAAGAGCCATATCGTTGGGTCGAGGCAATCGCCAATCGACGCGAATATATCGAGACGCAGCTTGGTTCGGGCAGCCCGATTGTCGCGCTCAGTTATGCGGGCGGAATTCTTTTGCTCACTGTCGGCCGGCAAAAATTGTTCGAGATTTACGATCGGATAGCGCTGGGCGCAATCGGGCACCCGGGCGATATCGAGCGCTTGCGCATGGCCGCGATCGAGCTCGCGAGTACTGAAGGATTTACCCGTTCGGCGGCGGACGTTTCGTTGCGGCGGCTCGCTTATTACTCGCTCAGCCCGGTAATGAAGAACGCTTTCGAACAAATTTACGGTGCCCCCTTTTTGGCGCGATTGCTCTTCGTCGAAATTGGCAGTTCGCCCGAGGACGACCTCTTCTTGGGCCTGGAATACGACGGGGCCATTAGTGGGAGTCAGCCGAAGGAGCCGAATTCGCGATTCGCCGTTTTGGGCGGGACAAAAGCTTCGGCCGAGCAGATGGAACAGTTCTTGCGACAGGAACACCGGGACGGTGAAGAATTGTCGGTTGCATTTCAACTCGCGCTTGATGCCTGGACGCTGGGCCACAGCGGTGTGAGCGACACTGGTGAGATTCCCCCGCGCGAACAGCTGCGTGAATTGCGAAAGCAACGTCTAGAGGATGGAGTGATCGAGGCGGCAGTGCTTGATCGCGGAATTAATTCGGCCGTCCGTTATCACGCGCTGACTGCAACTGACCTGGCGAAATTGAGCGCAAGTTAGCACCACGATGAACCCAATACGTCTGTCGAAAGCTGCGGCAGGCGTAATTGCTTGGCTGGGCCTCGCCCTGATGAGCGCATCATTCATCGTGATGGTGCTCAATTCTCAGCGATTTTTGCCGCGGGCAATCGCCCGTTCGAAAAGGCCTGAGCCGGTTTCGGTGGTCGTGCTGGATCCAGGTCACGGCGGTCAGGATTCCGGAGCGATGGCCGGTAACTTTTTGGAAAAAGATCTTACGCTCGACGTTGCGCAGCGGATCGATCGCCTACTCGGCGCGCGAGGAGTGGCGACATTGATGACCCGTATCGGTGACGCGTATGTTTCCCTGGCCGACCGCTCCGCCCTCGCAAATCGGGTCGAGGCCGCGGTCTTCGTCAGTATTCATTTCAACGACGGCTCGCGTCCGGTCGCGAGCGGAGTCGAAACTTATTTTGCAGCCCATCAGATCAGGAGCGGACCAGCAATCGCCACCTGGCTGCCGCTCCTGCAGCGAATCTCCAGCGAGGAATCAAACGTCGAAAGCCAAAGTCTGGCTGGGTTTATCCAACAGGAACTCGTGACCCGCACTCAGGCACCGAATCGCGGTATAAAAGCTGAACAATTTTATGTCCTCGCCAACGTGCGTCATCCGGCTGTGCTGGTCGAAGCGGGCTTTTTGACCAATAAAGAAGATGTGACGAAATTGGCAGACGCAAATTATCGAGAACAAGTCGCCATCGCAATCAGCAACGGCATTTTAGCGTATCGTGAAATGTTAAAGCATCGCGCACCTGTGCAAAACGGCGGCGCGCCGCCGTCAAGCTGAATAAGACAGGCAGGAGGGCGTCAAATGCAGACGAAATGAAAACGGCGCTCGGCGCGGCCATCTTGGGTGTGCTGATCGCGCAAAGCGTCGTAGCTGATCCGACGCTGCAACAGGCGCAGGAAGCGCTTAAGGCCCAAGGCTTCTATTACGGCGAAGTCACTGGTCAAAAAAATGCCGACACCACCGCCGCAATTCGGCGCTTTCAAATTCGAAACGGACTGCAAGTGACGGGGGAATTGAATGATGAGACCCTTCTCGCGTTAAAATCACCTTCGTCTTCGGCTGCGGCTGCAACAGCAACGGCAACACCACAAACAAATGCCTCGGAAGGGTCGGCCAACCCAAGCGTCGCTCCGGTCGCGCCGCGGAACGGACCGGTTTACTCACCTGCTCCGGCTGTTACTTCCGCCGGCGCCTTCCGCAACACGCCTTATGAGACGGCACCGCCGGAAGTACGACGACGTGTGATCATGGGGGCGCAGACCCTTTTGCGCCGCCGCGGTTATTTCAAAGGTGCAATCGACGGAGTATACGGACCCGAAATGGAATTTTCATTGCGCGCTTATCAATCCCGGACGGGTATCGCTCTCACTGGCCATCTCGACATGGACACTCTCGCCTCGCTTGCTTTGCTACCAAGCCAACAATTCCTGCCGAGAGAATTGCCGCCACGTCGGGTTTTTCCGCGGCCTCTCAATGAACCTCCTGTGCGTGGGGAGTGGGTGCCAGAGGATCGAGATCGCGACGACGGAGATTAGAAGATCACGGCGACGGGTCGGTCGAAGCGCACCGATTGAATCTCGGTCACGATCGTCCCGACGAAGATCTGGCCCTCAATCCGGAGCAAAAGCCGGTCGTTATCGTCCGAAACCCAAGCCGTGGCCCGTTTAAATTTTCGGTGAGGCTCCAGCTGGTTCTTTTTGTTTATCCGCTCCAGTCGCAAATCGAGCTTTATCGCACTGTAGGTGCCGGCATGCACTTTGACGCGCTCATGGCCGATCACCGTTATCGTGGCAACGTAGGCCGAATTGGCTGGGTAGACGGCCAAACGAAAAACACTCCGATCCCGCAACGGCTGGCTACGCAAATAAAGCAGGGCCGAGTGTAAGTCATTCAGATTCTCGAGCGCGAAATTTTTGGAAGACGACTTGGGCCGATTTGTTTCGGTCCGTGTGCTGGTCACGCCCGCATCAGAAAATTTCAGATTCGTTTCGACGCGTTTGCTCCGAATATTCTCGGTTTGGCGGACCTCGATTGGTCGCAGTGTTTGCGAGTGGGCAACCGAGCGATAATTAACGTCGAACCTCCACAATACTCGAGCCAAACCGACAGTGCGGCCCTTGCCTTCCAAGACGAAACTATTTTCGTCGCCGCGATGAAACCAGACGTCTGCCGTGGCGGCGGTAATGCCGCTCCAGCTGAAGGCGTAAGTCGCATGGAGCGGCCGCGGATCCGGAAAGCTGCCGCGTGGATCGCGACTCAACGTTGACGACCAATCATCCGTCGCGGATGAATTCGCCGCTACAAGAACTACCGATATTGCGATGAGCGCTGCGGCTGATCGCGGCCTTGGAAAAGCGCGAACCGTCATTACAGCAAAAACGCACGCGAGCTTGCGCCTGCGTGCGTTCGTAAATCGAAGCGAAATTAAGGTTTTCTCGGAGTTGCGGTGCTGGCCGGTGAAGTTCTTGTGGTGGCGGCGCTGGCCGACGGCGTTCTCCCGGCCGGCGAAGTTGTGCTGGTCGATTCGGTTGTTTTTGTCTCCGGACTGACTCGGCCGGGCTTATTCAAAGCGGCAATGACGTCGTTAGTGAAATCATAATTATCGCGCGAGTACATGACCAACGGAACACCGTTCAGACTCATACCCGACTTGTCGAAGACAAGATCCACGTTCTGAGTCTTCACGCGATCCATTACAATATCGGTGATTTCTTTGACGATTCCCTCGCGCATCCGAAGGGCCTGCTCCTGCAGTTGGCGCTCGCGCGTTTGCCGGAACTCGTTGATCTCGCGCTCCATATTTTTGATATTGTTAATCTTATCGTCCCGCTCCTTTGCCTTCTGCGTCTTGGCATCGGCACTGAGAGCAGGGGCATCGAGCTGTTTATTGAGATTGTTCACTTCTTCGAGGGCCTTCTTGTACTGATCGGCGCGATCATCGAATTCTTTTTTGGCCGAATCTCGCGCATCGTTGATCTTCTTCTCGGCTTCCTTTGTTTTACCGTATTCCTTGAAAGCCCGATTCATATCGACGGTGCCGATTTTCAGAGCCCCTTGAGCGAACGCACAGAGCGGCAGCGCGATGGTGAGAACAAGGGCGAGCGATAAAAGTTTCTTCATAAAACGATAATTATGCTTGGTAAGGTGGCGTTAGACCGCCGTTGTTTTTTTCCGTTCAAAATTGATAACCGACGTTAAAGTTGAACTTCCCGCTTCCACTCCTGCCATCCTTCTGAAGGGGAATGCCGTAGTCAACACGAAGCGGGCCGATCGGCAAGTCCAGACGCAGACCGAAACCGACGTCCGAGGCAATGTGGTTCGTGCTGAAATCGTAAGCGTCGGCGTTGACAAAACCCGTGTCGTAGAAAAGGGCGCCGCGCGCTTTCTCGATGATCGGGAACGTCCATTCGATGGTGGCGCGAGCCAGCGTCTTACCGCCCAGTGGCTCACCATTGGCATCTCGCGGACCAACGTCGCGAAATTCGAAACCGCGCAAATTGTTCGAACCGCCAAGGAAGAGCCGATCGTAAATGCGAACCTCGTTTCCGGCGCCCCAATTATCAACAGCTGCAACTTCCCCGTTGAGCAGCAGGATCGTATCCCACGGCAGATGAAAATATTTTGAACCTTCCAAATCAAATCCGTAAATCTGTTCGTTCCCGCCCAGAAATCCGCCGGCGATGTAGGTGGTAAAGGTAACGCGTTCACCCCTCCGGGTAAGGAACGGGTTATCGCGTCGATCATAGACAAGACCACCGATGACCTGGCTCTTAAGCGAATTTCCCGCCTGAGACTGGATGGCCGGGGAAGCAGTGACAGCCACGTTAAAAATATCGAACTCCGTCAGGCGGTAACCGAGCGTCCCGTAAACGAAGGGAAACAAACCTTTGCGCGCATCGATCGAAAAACCGTATTCACGTTGATCGTAAATTGAGCTCAAATAATTTGCTTCGTGATAAAAGGCGCTTCCACTGAGAGCGAGTGGACGATCCAGAAACCATGGCTCGGTCAGGCTCAGATCGAAATCTTTGCGTTGCGTTCCCCCTTGAAGGCGCAGGCGAAATTTTTGGCCTCCGCCGGTAAAACTTGGCCAGTTTGTAATGTCAAAGTTGGTTTGTATCAGCTCGACGAAACCAATCAGGCTATCTATCGTACTGAATCCCGCACCGAAGTTGAGAGAGCCGGTGCGTTTTTCTTCCACTAGAACATCAAGGTCTTTCCGGCCTTCGATTCCGGTGTCGACGGGATAGGCTTCAACCTTGGAAAAATAGCCGAGATTTTCGAGCCGCTTCTTACTCGTTTCGACTCGAACGGTGTTGAAGACATCGCCGGGAGCGATCAGAACTTCCCGCCGGATCACTTTGTCCTTCGTGCGCGTATTGCCCGTGATGTTGATGCGCTGGACGAACGAGCGCTGGCCTTCCTCAATTTTGTAGGTGACGTCGATCAATCCGCCGTGCACGAGCGAGCTTTGCGGAACAATTTCCAAGTCGACATAACCACCGCTGCCATAAGCGTCAGCTACTGCTTTGGCGTCATCCTTAATTGCTTTGGGGGAATAGACTGAGCCTTCTTTCACCTTAAGCAGCGCTCGAATTTTCTTCTCTGTCGTTACTTTATAGCCGACGACATTGATTTTTCCGACGTGGTACTGCGCTCCCTCGTCGATTCGGACAACGATTTGGAGGGCGCCACTCGGGGTCCGTTCTTTCCGCACCTCCTGCACGGCCATGTCGATATAACCATGATTTTGATAAAACTCGCGCAAGCTGTCGAGATCCTGTTGCAGCTGAACCTGATCGAGCCGCCCGGATTTATCGAGAAACGAGATCAAGGTCTTCTTCTTCGTTTTCATCTGCTTACGCAATACTTTTGCCGGAAAATGCGCGTTGCCTTCGAAACGCACGAGCCTGATCGCGCCTTTGATGCCTTCGTCCACCGTGTAAATCACACGTGAAGTGCCACGCTTTTCGTCGATCGGTTCAACCCGGAACTGCACATCCACATCGTTGAAACCAGCTGCCTGATACTTCTC
>QHNU01000150.1:6352-6839 GCA_003218525.1 Verrucomicrobiota bacterium | reverse complement strand
TCAAAAGCGAAATGCTTTGCAGTTGTTTTCCTGGCGGCTTCGCGATGATCTCGATTCCGCAATTCAAGGCGTCGTTTTCGTCCAACAATTGCAAATCAGCACGGCCGCCGCCAAACATTTCGGCAAACATCTCGCGAAAATTCGTCCGTACTTGTGCAAATGTGTCGGCGAAAAGTTTCCGGGTGGTCGCATTAATCCGCGCGATCACATCGAGCAATTCGCGACGCGAATTTGTCAGGTCCGCATTCTGCGTTTCGAGAAAGCGGTGGCGTTCTTCCAGTTCATCATATTCCTGGACGGCATCGAGGTTGACCGGTCCCATGCTGTCGAGTTGACGCGCCAGCTCAGCAATCAACTTCTGAAGATCATCATCGGTCGGCGATGGGGCAGCCACGTCGGCGCGTTTCAGTTGCGCCCGCAATACTTTTTCGTGCGCGAACGAATCCGGAACAAACTGTCGCAAATCGATTTGATAGCGCTGCGTCAC
>QHNU01000150.1:5585-6244 GCA_003218525.1 Verrucomicrobiota bacterium | reverse complement strand
CTTCGCCCGTTCGGCGACGAGCTGTTCGACATCAGCCTCCCGCCGAGTTTGCTCCTCCGTTTGCGAGGCAATGGCCACCCGGGCTGATTGGGTTTCTGCGTCCTGGGCGATCAAACGACCCCGATAACTTTCAATGTCAGCACGGCGCGTCGCGATTACTTCCCTCAATTCGTTTTGGCGCGAGAGCATCGGCGCGCGCAGTGCCAGCAAGCTCTGATGTTTCTGTTCCTCGGTTGCGATGCCGATGCGTAACTCCGACAATCGAGCATTTGCGGCCTCTTCCTGTGCCAAGATTTCCGTTTGCTCAGCACTCAATTGCGCGGCCTCACTGACCTGCGCGGCAGTTTGCAATTCGAGTTGCTCACGCTGCGTCTCGAGTTCGTGCATGCGCGCGTTTGCCGCCGCGATTTGACGCTCGAGCGTGGCATGATCTGATTTCAAAATCTCTAATTCGCGCTCGGCCGAATCCTGTTCCCGCTCAAGTTCGGTGACTTTGGAGATCGTCGCCGTCTGCGCTAGAGCCGAGCGCTGATGCAGCTGCCTTGCTTCTTCCAGGGCCCTATTTGCCGACTCGATTCGCGATTCAATGCCATCTCGGCGACGTTCAACCTTCGATCGTTCGGCCATCAACTCGGCAAGCTCGTTCGTAAGCGCATCGA
>QHNU01000150.1:0-5534 GCA_003218525.1 Verrucomicrobiota bacterium | reverse complement strand
GATAAATTCACCGCGAAGTGTCGCCGCCGCGATGCCGCGCTTCTCTGGAAGACGAGCTAGAGCCGTTTCGAGATTTTCGAATATCGCAACGTCCTGAAGCAATCGATCGACAATTGGACGCAAAGCATCCGGCGCTATTACTTTGTCCATGGCCCAGGCAATTGCGCCCTGCGGCAGACTTTTAGCTAATCCGTTTCCGATCTCATCGATCTTGCCAAGGACAAGCGCAGCCTGACCGAGCTGGCGTTCATTCAGATAATTGATAATAGCGGAGGCGTGTGCGGGATCGGGCAAGAGAATTGCATTCAGATTACGACCGAGCGCCGCCTCAATCGCGGGAACAAATTGAGGGGCAACATCGATTTGCGCGGCGAGCGCCCCGGCAAATTCAAACTGGTCGGTTTTCAGTAACGCCTGGGAGCCCTCGGCCAGACCCTCGCCCTCTTCGTTTAGCTGACGCAAAACTCCGTGGCGCGATTCTTTTTCTCCAATAGTTCGATCGATCGCAGCGAGCCGCTTCTCAATCTCGACTAATGCGGCTTGATGCCGGCACAACTCCTCTTCCTCCTTGCGAACGCGCGTAAAAAGCTGCTCCACTGTCTGTTGCTCGGCGCGGGTGGTGGCGCGCGCGTCTTCTATCTTTGCGTGCAACTGCCCGCTGCTCTCGGCAGCCGCCTCGATCCGTGACGCCAACGCGGCCGCATCGCGCTTCGTCGCGTCCCGACGCACGCCCAACTCGCGCAGATCATTTGCAACCGCGCTTAGTCGCAGCTCGTCTTTAGAAAGATTGACGCGCACTTCCTGGAATCGCTGCTCGATCATGAGTCGCGTTTCCCGCCGAGCTGCCGCGGTCTTCGCGACGTCGTCGAGCTGATCTCTTTTCTGGGCAAGGATTTGCTCCAGTTGTTCGACGGTAGCATTTGTGGATTCGATCTCGGCCTCGTGTTCGCGCAATTTTGATTCAGCCGACCCGATTTCCCGCTCGTTGCGCTCGATTAGTTGGTGCAATTCCGCGCCGCGTTGTTCATTGAATTCGATTCGGCTGCGATGTGACGCAATTTCGCTCCCGAGTTGCTGTAGTCTGGCACGGGCCGCTGTGATTCGTTGGTCCGCCGCTTCAAGTTCCAGTCGCAGATCGGCAAGCGTTGCTTCCCCGGCATCAATTTCGAGACGAGTCTCGCGTTCTGCTTCACTAACCCGCGCAATCTCGTTGGCGCATTCGTTCAGCTCGCGCTCAAGGTTTTGCAATTTGCGATAAGAAAAATGCGTGTCCAGCACCTGCAAATCCGCGTGCAACGCCTGATACCGCCGCGCCTTCCCTGCCTGTCGTTGCAACGATCCAATCTGGCGCTTGACCTCTTTAATAATATCGCCAATGCGGAGCAGATTAGCTTCAGTCGCTTCTAGTTTACGAAGCGCCTCTTTTTTTTGCGTCTTGTACTTGGTAATTCCGGCCGCTTCTTCAAACACGCTGCGCCGATCTTCCGGGCGAGAGCTGAGGATGAGGTCGATTTTACCCTGTTCCATGATGGAATAAGCGGTGCGGCCCACCCCGGTGTCGGCAAACAAGTTGTGAATGTCCTTCAACCGGCAGCTGGTCTTGTTGAGAAAATATTCGGAAATTCCGTCGCGATGGAGGCGACGCGTGACCCGCACGTCATGCCAATCGACGCCCAACTCGCTCGCGCAGTCGGTAAAGGTCAGGGAGACTTCGGCAAATCCAAGCGGTTTGCGTGAATCGGTACCGTTGAAAATGACGTCGGCCATCTCCTCGCCGCGGAGTGATTTGGCTGATTGTTCGCCAAGAACCCACCGAACTGCGTCGAGGACATTTGATTTCCCGCAACCGTTCGGCCCTACGATAGCGGTCACGCCCTCGTGAAAGTTAAAGATCGTCTTTTCGGGAAACGATTTGAAACCGAATAGCTCGAGAGATTGAAGATGCATGCAACAGGGTGACGCAGCGCCTTATCTGGTAAATATGGGTGACAAGCGGCGGCTGACAAGCCCATTCTATACAAGCCCGCGGGCTTTCGCCCGGCCCGACCACAACATTTGGTGCAGGGTTGCTCAGCTCTTCGCCGTTAATCGGCGCAGAAAATATAAGGCCGATGCAATAACCAGCACGATCCCGTTCACCGCGAATTCCCACGCCGTTGCGTGCGCAAGAATCCAGATGATTGCGACAATGGCGAGCGCGGGAACGATTTTCATGCCCGAAAAATTGAAAGGCTGAGCGCCGTCCGCGCGCACGTCGCGTTGCACCAAAAACCAGCAGGCGGCGCAGCAGAGCAGATACATCAGGAGGACGGCGACGTTGGAGAGCACGGCCAGTTTTTCGAACGTGCCGGTGATGGACAAGGCAAAGGCGAGCACGGCGTAAGTGATGATGGCGACGTCGGGTGACCGATAGCGCGGATGGACGTGGGCGAACCACGCCGGCAACGCGCCGTCGCGGCCGAACGCGAAGATCATGCGCGGCGAACTGAGGATGTCGCTGGTGACAAATCCAAACGCGGAGATGGTCGCGCCCGCGAGCAAGATGGTGCGGCCGATGGTGCCGAGAAATTTCGCGGCGGCTTCAGCGAGCGGCGCGTCTCTGTGATTGGCAAGATCGAGACCGAGCGTTCCCTGCGCAACGAGCTGGATCAGGATGTAAATGATCGTGGTGATGACGAGCGCGAGATAAGCGGAACGCGGAACGGTTCGCGCCGGATTTTTTACTTCGCCGCTCGGGATGAGAGCGACTTCGATTCCGACGAAGGCGAAGATCAACAGGATAACTGCGTCGCCTAATGCCTTGCTGCCGGGCCAACCCGTGAACGCTAGGTTCGGCGGGTGAATGAAAAAAATTCCGAAGCAGATGAAAAGCAGCAGCGGGAGAAGTTTCGCGATCGTGATCACCGTGACCGCGCCGGCTCCTTCGCGGACACCGCGAATGTTGATGAACACGAGCACGCCATAAACGGCGAGCATGACAACGATGCGCATCACTGCTCCGCCGAGGAACGGAACCACGAGCGCGATTGAATTCGCGAGCACGTTCACAACGCCCGCGACCGCGCCAAGCGCAGTCAGAAAATAAAGCATACCGGCGAGAAATCCGACGTAACGACCAAACGCGACCTCGACGTACGCGTAAAGTCCGCCGGTTAAGGAAACGCGACTGCCGGCGATTGCGAAACAAGTGACGAACAACACCATCGCTACCGCGCAAACGATGAACGCGAGCGGCGCGGCGGGACCGAGCCCGCGCGCCACCGCAGCCGGGATCACGAAGATGCCCGCACCGATGGTCGAGCTGACGATGTTCGCGGTCAGCGCCGGGATTCCGATTCCGCGAACGAGCTGATGATCGACGCGCGCAGCTTGTTGAATCGACATCTTCTCCTCAGCCATATCTGGGATCGTGTGTGAATTCAGGGGGCGAAACAAGGTCGACCATCGGAACCGGCGCGAATAAGCCGCGCGTCAATCATGTTAATGGCTCGTTTTGATGTTGCCCCATCGCGGGCAGGGGAGCACATCGGTCGCAATCCCTATTAAAGAGTTGCCGTCTAAGGGCACACGGTGTGCTCGGGTCTGACATCATTCGACACGTTTTATGGCAACGGCAAAGCGGATCCTCTTAATTGACGATGACCCGGCCTTCACCCGAACCGTAAAACTTTTGCTCGAAACGAGTGGCAACTATTCCGTTGAAGAAGAGAACAACAGCCGTAACGCTTTTGCCACGACACGATGGTTTCGTCCTGATTTGATCTTTTTAGATGTCATGATGCCAGATGTGGATGGCGGCGATATCGCACAGCAAATCGAAGGGGATGCTTTGCTGCACGGTACACCCATAGTTTTTTTCACTGGCTTGGTCTCTGAAGAGGAAGCGGTGTCCAATCGAATTGGAGGCTACAGGTTCATCGCGAAGCCGCTCCGTCGAGATCAGCTTCTAGGCTGTGTGGAAGAAATCCTGAAAATTGATCGTCCTTCATCAGGCGATAGCGCGATCAACACGGCTCTTTCCGTGGCTGCTCGTTTAGTTCGGCCATTTAAACGCCAAACCTGAGCCATGCTCAAGTATCTCATTACCATCTTAGCTGAGGGACGAACCCGTCTCTCTTTAACTACTAAGAGGCGATTAGAAACAAATTGGCGATGTCGATAAACGGCTGCCGGAAACATCCGTGATCGTCGGATTAATATCCCGCAGCCTGTCCGTCCTTGCGCGATTCGCTCGCGCCGGCATAGACGCGCTGGCCATCGTGCAGCTCGACCTTAATGGCTTGGTAGCCCCCATAGCCGCCGACATCGACCTGTACATCGTGTCCGCGTTTCTTCAACTCGCGGACGGTTTCGTAGGGAATACCGCTTTCCGGTTCAACGTAGCCGCCGTTCGTCATTTTTTCGTCAGTTGGTTCGTTATCGCCTTCGTGTTGCCAACGTGAAGCGTCCCCGGCCTCCTGTAGGCCAAGGCCGAAATCAATCTGATTGGTGAGCACCTGAACGTGTCCTTGCGGTTGCATACCGCCACCCATTACTCCGAATGCTTCCCATGGTTTGCCATCTTTCATGACGAAGCCCGGAATGATGGTGTGAAACGGCCGTTTGCCCGGCGCGTAAATGTTTGCGTGGCCAGGCTGCATTGAGAACAGTTCTCCGCGGTCTTGAAACATGAAGCCGAGTCCGGGCACCACGATGCCGCTGCCCATCCCGCGATAATTGCTTTGTATTAGTGAAACCATGTTGCCCTCTTCATCAGCGGTGCACATATAAATGGTGTCGCCGCCTGGAAGACGGGCGTTCTCGCCGGTTCCGGCAACCCGGCTTCCAGCCTGTTCGTATTGGGCTGACTCGACTCCTGCGGGCCGCGATCTGGATGCTCCATCAAGGGTTGGATTCCCAGGCGCGACAGCCTTGGCGGCATGATTCGGATCGATCAGTTTCCGACGCTCGGCCGCGTAGCTCTTCGAAAGCAAACCGGTGAGCGGAATTTTGGCAAAATCCGGATCGGCGTAGTATTTAGCCCGATCAGCCCACGCGATTTTCTTCGCTTCTATCATCGTGTGCAGCGTCTCAGGCGAATTGCGACGCATGCTGCGCAGATCGAATCCTTCGAGAATGTTGAGGATCTGCAGGGTGGCAATACCCTGGCCATTCGGCGGCAACTCGAACACATCGTAACCGCGATAGTTAACCGAAACCGGGTCTACCCAGGTGCTCGTATGTTTCTCGAAATCGACTTTGCGCAGCCAGCCGCCGTTGGCCTGCATAAATGCATCGATTTTGTCCGCGATCTCACCTTTATAGAAAACGTCACGACCACGCTGGCCGATCGATCGCAGCGTGTCCGCCAGCGCCGGGTTCTTGAAAATGTCGCCCTCGCTTGGCGTGCGCCCTTTGCCATCGAGCGTATAAGTTTCGAGAAACGCGCCGGGCAACCCTTTGTAGATGCGCGGGCCGAAAGCCCAATAGTAGGCGATCAATTCGGTGACCGGAAAGCCCTCCTCGGCATAATGAATAGCGGGCGCGAGATCGTC
>QHNU01000149.1 GCA_003218525.1 Verrucomicrobiota bacterium | reverse complement strand
TTGCTCGAGTTGGAGGTCTCGGGAGAAGCGGTCAGGCTTTCCGAGGTCCGCCAGCTCCATATCAGAGCCCGACTGATCAATCTCGGTGTCTATCCTGTTTCGCTCGATTTTCCTACATCGCAACGAATCGATATTCAGTTGCTCAATGCCAATGGCCAGATTCTGACTCGTTGGTCGGAAAACCGAGCATTCGGCGAGGAACCGGGCAGTCTCCTGGTCAATCCGCACGAGCAAGTTCTTTATGAGGAAACCATCGCCACCCGCGAGTTACAGCCCGGCAAAGTCTATACTGTTGAAGTTTTTTATCCCAAGTATCCGGAGTTACGTGCTCGCCAAAAATTCATGACCGCACCTTGAGGCGAGTTCAGGTCATAATCCTTCCGTGGCGGCCTGGCTCGGCCTTTTTGCGTCATCTCTTGCGATGATGGTATCTCAGCTGTTCGCCGATTATCACACGCATCCCCAAGGACACCGGGTGCAGCGTTATACGCGCGAACTACTCCAACCGTGGGTCGATTCAGCCCGTGCTCGAGGAATTATCGAACTAGCTTTTACTGACCACGACCGTTATCACGCCGGCATCGATTTTGACGAAATCAATCGGCTGCGGGAAGACAATCCGGATCTCAAAATTCGGGCCGGAATCGAACTGGACAATGATCCGGAGACAAGTGCCGCTGGCCGGAGCTGGATCGAGCAAAATTGGGGACGGCTCGACTTCGTTTTGGGCTCGATTCATTACCTCAATCGAGCTGATGAGATGTTCGACAACGTGCCGATTGGAGCTGGACAGTTCGCACACCGCGATATCGATGAGATTTACTCTGATTACTTTTGCCGTGTCCGTCAGCTGGCCGAGAGCGGTTTGATTGATTGCCTGGCTCACCTCGATCTGGTGAAAATTCATGGGCATCGGCCGCGTGCGCCGGTCGCGTCCATCGTTAATGAAACACTGGAGACCATTCGCGTGCACAATCTCGCAATCGAATTGTCTACAGCGGGTTGGCGCAAACCCGTGAACGAGCTTTATCCTTCCTCGAAAAGGGAATTCCTTTTACGATCGCCTCAGATGCCCATTCCTGGGCGCAGCTCGGCGAAAACTATCATCGGCTAGCCGAAAAATTGCTCGCCTTGGGGATCCGCGAGATTTCCGTTTTCGAAAAGCATCGGCGGCAAATGAAATCCGTTCAGTCGTAGCCTTCAGGCCTGTTTCCGCTGGCACTCCAAAAGTGTTCGCGAGCAGGCAAGCGGTCACTACAATTCTCTGACCGACGCAAATGCCCCTCTGTCATCCCCCGAGCGAAGCGAACGACTTCAGAACGTCCTTTGTGGACTCGCGAGATCTCTGCCGCCGGAGCTTTCCCTGAAGCGACCGCCGCGAGTCGACCGGGCGGCTCACGATGACGGGTGGGATGGGGCGGCGTTACAATCCTAATCCCGCACCGCCCAGGCCGCCGGTGATCTTGGACATTTCAGAACTCGCCAGTTCTTTTCCTCGTTCGATTGCTTGCTTCACGCCGCTGAGCACCGCCTCTTCCAGAAATTCTACATCTTCTGGATCGACGATCTCCTTTGCAATTTTCAAGGACACGACATCGCCAGCGCCATTCGCGACAACCGTCACCTTTCCCCCCGCAGCCTGCACCTCGACCGTTCTTCCCTCCAGCTCTGCCTGCGCTTTGCTCATTTGCTCCTGCATCTTTTGCGCTTGCTTCATCAATTTGTTCAAATTCATCGCGTCTCCTTGATTTCGCCTTTAAACATGTCCAGCGCCTCGCGCACGATTGGTGGCGCCTCGGCGCACTTCCGGTTTGCCGAATTTTCGATCTGAGGTTTTGGACTTTTGAGCGGCAATCCCTCCTTTGTAATAAACTTTGCTGACAACTGTTTTCCGGTCACTTTCGCCATCAGCGATTCGAGAAATTTCCTGTTGTTCGTCGTCCCTACGGTTTCGATTAAGGATTTTTGATCAGGCGGAAAACCCAGGACGAAATTGCGACCTTCAATTCCCACAAAATGCGCTGAGGCAGCGAGGTTGTGAAGAAAGCCTTTATGTTTCGGAATCCGCGAAATAACCTCGTCCCAAATTTTCTCGGGATTAAGCCTGATGCGATCGGTATCGGCGGATTTTTTGGCGTCGTCTTCGATGCTGTCGGCCAACCCAGGTTGGACTGTTTCCTTCGCGGTTTTGTCTTCCGTCCGAGCCGATTGTTTTACGGTTGGTCCCGTCTCGATCGGATTGCCATCGCGTAGTGCGCTCAAATTTTCGATGACATCATCGAGAGTTGCCTGGGTGAGCGTTTGGATTGCTTTGATGACCGCGACCTCAAAATGCAGTTTTTTATTCGGCGCCCATTTCATCCGGCCTTCTGTGGCGGCGAATTGATCGATCAACTCCAGTACCCGGTTCGTTTCGATCAATGACGCTTGCGACGCAAACGATTGCCGAATTTCGTTACTGATATCGTCAGCCAGCGCATCCGGCTTCACCTTAAACACCAGCAAATCGCGGAGGTAGGCGATGGTATCGGACATGAGTTTCATCATATCTTTGCCGGCATCGCATTGCTCGTGCAGAAGCCCAAGCGCACCGGGCGTTTCGCCACGCAAAATCCGGCCGACGAAATCGGCCACCACTTGTTCGCTAGTGAACCCAAAAACATTGAGCACGTCTTCTTCCGTCACTTTTTCACCACAAAACGCGACCAGCTGGTCGAGCATCGATTCCGCATCCCGCATTCCGCCTTCGGCGCCGCGCGCGATCGCATGTGCAGCTGCCGGGGCCAGCGTGATTTTCTCTTTCTCAGCGATGAATTGCAGATGTTGCGCGATCAAATTGCTGGCTATGCGGTGTAGATCGAATCGCTGACATCGACTGAGAATGGTCGGCAAAACCTTCTGAGGCTCGGTCGTGGCAAAAATGAATTTTACGTGGGGGGGCGGTTCCTCCAGCGTCTTTAGCAGGGCATTGAACGCGGCCGAGGTGAGCATGTGTACCTCGTCGATGATATAGATTTTGAAGCGCGATTTCGCCGGCGCGTATCGCACGTTGTCACGCAGTTCACGCACTTGCTCCACTCCGTTATTGCTTGCGCCGTCGATCTCCAGGACGTCCAGACTGTTCCCTGCGGCAATTTCGCGGCAGTTATCACATATCCCACATGGGGTGACGGTCGGGCCATGGATGCAGTTGAGGGCTTTCGATAAAATCCGAGCGGTCGATGTTTTTCCCGTGCCACGCGGGCCAACAAAAAGATAGGCATGGGCGAGGCGGTTTTGCGCGACCGCATTCTTAAGCGTCCGCGAGACGTGCGGCTGCCCAACCAGGTCGTCAAACGTTTGTGGCCGGTATTTGCGCGCGAAAACTTCGTAGCTCACCCGAAAACTTTAGCGTTTCCCGAATCGTGCGAAAGATGAAAGTCTGAGATGATCTGGAAATGGAAACGTTTTCGATCGCGCTGCGCGGGATTCATCTCACTCGTGCGGCTGGGTTACCGGCCCAGGAAAGAGCGGGCCGGCTGGGCAGCGAACTTTTTTGCTCAGTAATCGACAGTCAGACGACGCAGAATCTGATCCGCACCGCGATTCAGCCTGTCCCGATGGCCAAAAAGTGAGTTGCGCGTTTGTGACCGCGATTACTAGCGATCAGCTCGCGTTCTTTTTTCTGGCAGAGGGTGAACAAACGGCCGAAACCGTGATGTCGCGCCTGATTAGTTTTATCGGCGCCGCGAAGCGAAGCCTGAATTTCGCTTTTTACGACATGCGCCTGAGCGATTCACTAAAGAATCAATTTAGTGCTGCCTTAAAAGAACGCGCCGCCGCCGGGGTCGAAATTCGGATTTGTTTTGACGGCGACAAGCCGCTCAAGCCAAATCTCGCCGCCGGCCAAGACCCTGCTCCGCCAGGTACGAGCGCGTTTGTGCAGTCGCTCGGTTATCCCTGGCGGCGGATTGCGGGGATGAAGTTGATGCATCACAAATTTGTTGTCCGAGACGCGGAGTCGGTTTGGACCGGCTCGCTCAATCTGACCGATGACGCCTTCACCTTGATGGAGAACAACGTCGTCGAGATTAATTCGGGAGCCATGGCCTTAACCTTTGCCCAAGATTTCGAACAGCTGTGGCAAAAGGAAAATTTTGATAACACCGGCGAGGTCGGAAGCGGCCCGGTCGCATTATCCTTTTCCGGTCACCCTGCCACGCTACGCGTAATGTTCTCACCTGGTTGTGGACTCACAATCGACAACGAGATCGGCCACCGTGTTGGCTCTGCTCAGCGGCGCGTCCGGATTTGCAGTCTCCTGATCAATTCCGGCACATTAATCGACGCACTTTTAGATCTCTTGCGCAAAGGACAGGTCAAGGTCGACGGCATCTATGATCGCACGCAGATGGGTGATGTTTTCAGCAATGGGCACAGGTGCCGCAGAACCGCTGGAAAATTCCCGCACTTCAGGAGGTGATCTCACGTGCCGGTCTGGTCGGCAAAAACTCAACCCCCTATAGTCCCACGGCCCGCCACAACTTCATGCATAACAAGATTCTGCTCGTGGACGATACTGTGATTACGGGCTCCTATAATTTTTCCCGGAGCGCACAGTTCAACGCCGAGAACATTCTTTTCATTGAAAGTCCAGCCGCGGCGGAACGCTACAGCTTCTATATTGATCACTTGATGGAAAAGTACGGCAGCAGCGATAAGTGAGTGATGCGTGCTAAGATCCTGACCGCGCTCGCGATCGTATTCGCAGTCGAGATGCTCGCACGCGAGCCAATCTCGCCGCCGCCGAAAATTGCCAACGAGAAACAAATTCGTGCTCGGGATCTGGGAATTCCGTTCGATGGCACGCCGGGAAAATTCAATGCGATGACGGACGTAGCCGGCGTCGAGGTTGGTTATACCACAATCATAAGCGGCGAAGGAAAGCTGGAAGTTGGTAAGGGCCCGGTGCGCACGGGAGTGACAGCGATTCTGCCTCGCGGTCACACTGCAATGAATGATCCGGTCTTTGCCGGATACTTCTCGCTCAATGGCAATGGAGAGATGACTGGCACGGCATGGCTGGAAGAAAGTGGGTTCCTCGAAGGGCCGATCGTTCTAACTAACACCCACAGCGTCGGCGTCGCACGTGATGCCGTGATTGCCTGGCGTCTCGCCCATGGCGGGCCGGATGCTCAGGGCTTCGCCTGGAGTTTGCCTGTGGTAGCCGAGACATGGGACGGCTGGCTCAATGATGTGGATGGATTTCACGTTAAGCCCGAACACGTGGCCCACGCCATCGAGGTCGCCCATGGTGGCGCGATCGAGGAGGGGAGTGTTGGCGGCGGCACGGGAATGATTTGTTACGAGTTCAAGGGCGGCACGGGTACTTCGTCGCGCGTCATTCCTGTAGCGGCGGTCTCCGATCGCCAATCTGACCATTTGCCAAAGCCCTACACCGTTGGCGTGATCGTACAGGCAAATTGCGGGCGCCGGCCGCAATTGACCATCGTCGGCGTTCCGGTGGGCAAAGAACTTCCAGGTTCGGTTTACAAAAAGGATGCCGGTTCGATCATTATTATTGTCGCTACTGATGCGCCGCTTATGCCGCATCAACTGAAACGACTGGCGCGGCGCGCTTCGCTTGGCCTGGCGCGCACGGGGAGCATTTCCGGAAACGGTTCCGGCGATCTGTTTGTGGCATTTTCCACGGCGAATCCTCACGCGGCCGATTCCGATCCCGCCACGCGAACAATCGAGACCATGCCAAATGATGCGATGGACCCGCTCTTCACCGCGACGGTAGAAGGGACGGAAGAAGCAATCGTTAACGCGCTCATCGATAATCACGATATGGTTGGCCGCGATAACCATCGCGTGGAAGCCTTGCCACACGAGCGTCTTCGCGAGCTGCTGAAGCAGCGAAACGTCCTGCGGTAATTACCGCATTAATGCCATCAGCTGGCTACGACTGGTAATCTCCAGTTTACGGAAGACAGAATGCAGATGTTTCTTCACCATCGAGAGGCTAAGACCGCCCTCGTCCGCGACCTCTTGATTGCTTCGACCGTCACAGACCATTCGCGTGATGTCTTGCTCTCGTCGGGTCAAGCGGGCCATATGGGGCAATTGTTCCCGGGTCCGTGCCGAATGAAGGTCTTCGAACTCGACGAGGAAGTGGGGCCGCGCTATGCCGGCAGAACGGATCTGCTGAAGACTGATTGTGGCGCGTAGGTGCGGCTGATTAGGGTGATGCACCATCTCGCCGCCCGGACCTGCGGTGGCAAAAGCGTTCCATGGGAATTCTTGCCATCGGTTTTTTAGCGTGCGGCAACCTTCCAAAATCTCAAGAGGTACGCGATCGTCGGACTTTAGGACACGAGCCATCTTCGGTCCTTTTTCCCACAAAGCACAAAATTCACGAGCGGCACGATTTTGGTAGATCAAACTCAAATTCCACCGCAATAGAATTGTTGGGAGCGGAAGCCGGCGAAGGAACTCTCCCAACGCGATTCGGGTGGAATGCTCCCGTTCAAGCGAGCCGAGCCGTTGCAGCGCGGTTTGGAATTGCGGATAGAGTTGCTGTAATAGCTTCGTTTGCTGCGGACTAATTTCGCCCTGTCTCGCGGTCCGCATAATGACGATCACACAGATCAGGCGCTGACCGCGCCAGAAAAACAGCCCGATGGCGTAACGCCGCTTTTGCGGTTCCATGTACTGT
>QHNU01000073.1 GCA_003218525.1 Verrucomicrobiota bacterium | reverse complement strand
TTGAAGGCCGCCGGCGTGGCGGTCGAGTACCGTGTCGCCAGCTACGTCGAAGATATTCGCTGATTGCTACGCAGTCACCAGGACGTGATAGCCGGAGTTGGTGACCCCCGGTTCTGCGGCCAGCGACCGCCGCTACAAAAGTTGCGACATCCTGCTGCCATCGTCCTCATCAACTGCCGGAAATTTTTCTTAAATCGCGCCGTCTTCATTTTCGTCGGCGGCTCTGGTGCCTGGCGCGGAAAAATCGGTTGACAAAGGAAGTTACCCTTCCCACATTCAGCGTTCCTTTTTCGTCGCGATGCTCGGCTCACGTTTTACCACCATTCCGCTCTCGACCAGTTTGCCGTCGATTCTTCAATTCTCGACTGAGCCTGCGCGCGCCGTTCACTCCTTGCGCATTATGACCACTCAACTTTTGCAAGAAGCCGCTCAGGTCATTCCGAATCCGCAATTGCTCATCAATGTTGTTTCAAAGCGAGTGCGTCAGCTAGGACTCGGTCACCGCCCCATGGTTGAAGTGGGTCCGCGCGCATCGCTTACCGACATCGCGTTGAAGGAAATCATTGCCGGCAAACTCACTTTCGAAGAAGTGACCGGGTCAACCGACGGCGCTTAGTCGCAGGCCCGGCGTCGCGCCATGCCCGCCGAGACGATCCTCAATCGCAAGGCACTGCGCGATTTCCACATTCTCGAGCGCTTTGAAGCGGGCATCGAATTAAAGGGTAGCGAGGTCAAATCGATCCGCGCGGGAAAAGCAAATATCAATGATGCGTTTGCCCGGATTGAAAACGGCGAGGCCTTTCTCTACAACGCTGACATTCAGCCTTATGAACGCGCCAGCCACGAAATTCCGGCTGCGAAACGCGTGCGCAAGCTTCTTCTTCATCGCCCGGAGATCGACAAACTTTACGGCCTAACCGCAGTCAGCGGTCGCGCCCTGGTCGTGCTCAATCTCCATTGGAAGAACGGTCGACTGAAAGCCGAACTCGGGGTTGCCCAGGGAAAGCTGGCGCGCGATAAGCGCGCCGACTTAAAAAAACGAGCGTCCGATCGCGAGACGGCCCGCGAGGTCGCGCGATTTAATCGTCGCCACGGCTAAATCGCGGTTGGATCACAGCAAATTCCCGTCTCACATTGCGGGAAAAGCGTTTGTCATGTCGAGCGAAGCCGAGACATCTCTGATTCTTCGCCGGGAATTCGTGCGCGAGATCGCTCGGGATGACGAGTATTTACAACTGATTCAGATTCCGCGCTCAACCCGAGCCTTCCGTGCGTATCTATTGCTGAATGAAACGTTCTCATTTCGCTCTCGTCGCCGGAGTGGCGCTTGCGCTCTGGACGATCGCCCGCAGCACCTCACGCTTACGATTTTCCTTTGCCGGCAAAACGGTCGTCATCAGTGGCGGCTCCCGTGGTCTCGGTTTGGTCATGGCACGGCAGTTCGCGCGTGAGGGCGCGCGCATTGCCCTGCTTGCGCATAATTCCGATGAATTAGCTCGGGCAAAAAACGATCTCGAACCCCGAGGCGGCCAGGTCTTGACGGTGCAATGTGATTTAACCGATCGAGCACAGATCGCTTCCGCCGTCGAAACTGTCGTTGCGCATTTTGGAAGCATTGACGTTTTGATCAACAACGCTGGCGTGATCGAGGTCGGCCCGCTCGCTCACATGACTCGAGAAGATTTCGAACGCTCACTCGCCATCCATTTCTGGGCGCCCTACGAGCTCACGATGCGGATGCGACCGCAGATGGCAAAACGCGGTGGCGGTCGCATCGTCAACATCTCTTCGATCGGCGGTAAGATTGCCGTGCCGCATCTCGCCCCCTACGTCGCAGGAAAATTTGCGCTCACCGGATTTTCGGACAGCATCCGTGCCGAACTGGCTGTTGAAAACATTCATGTTACCACGGTCGCCCCCGGGATGATGCGGACAGGATCACATGTGAATGCGCGCTTTAAAGGTAATCATGCTGCCGAGTTCGCCTGGTTTTCGTTTTCGAACGGGCTGCCACTTGTTTCGATGAGTGCAGAACGCGCTGCTGCAAAGATCATCGCGGCGTGCCGGCGTGGCCAGCCTTCGCTGATACTCACTTTGGGCGCGCGATTGGCCATCGCCGGCAATGCAATTGCGCCGAATCTTACGGGCTCCACAATGAAATTAGCGAACCGCTTTCTGCCATCTCCGACAACCGCAGATGGCGATGAACTGCGCACTGGATGGCAAAGTCGCCGACGACCGGCCAATGTTTTCACCCGCCATCTCGATCAAGCGACTGCGCGCAATAACGAGCGCCCGTCGCCTAACTCCAGATGAGCGGTCAGCGGCTGTTTGTCGCGATCGATTTACCGAATGAAATAGCGGGGCGTCTGATTACGCTTAATCCACATTATCGCGGCCTCATCTTTGCTGCGCCGGAACAGGTGCATCTGACGCTGGCCTTTTTCGCAAAGGTCGAACCGCTGCTAGTCGATCAGCTGAAGGAGAAACTCGGTGTCATTTCTTTCCGCGCATTCTTTCTGCCGGTGACGGGACTAGGCGTGTTTTCAAGAAATGGAATGCCGCTCATTCTTTGGATCGGCGTTGGCCATGCGCATCCGCACCTGTTTCAGTTACACAAGCGAGTGAATGAAGCGGCCCTTGCCTGCAACCTTCCGATTGAAGAGCGCGCCTGGACGCCGCACTTCACCATCGGACGTGCCCGTGGCCTCTCCAAGGAGTTAATGCGCTCGTTCCTAAAAAAGCATAGCGAATTCGATGCCGGAATGTTTCGGGTCGATGCCTTCCATCTTTACCAGAGCCAGCTCACCGCAGCCGGTCCAATTCATCAGCGGTTGCTGACGATTAAGGCGGAGCAATCCACTTAATCGACCTGTTTTGAAGGTGCCAGAATTCCATCCCGCATTCCGTGAATCAATTTCTTGTCAGCCGGTACGATCGTGGCGAGCGCGCCGCGCATTCGAACCCGATCGACTTCGACGAAATAATAAGGGCACAAACGTACGCGCCCATTCATCGTCCGCAGCTCAGCATTCTTCCCATCGAAATAACGATGCTCGACCAAAGCGCCTTTGTGAAACTGCTGCACGATCGTTGGTTGTGAATCGAAATTGGCGAGGCCTTGCTCGATTCGTTTTTCCCACTCCGTGTGTGGCAAGTCTGCTCCGAGCGCGACGCCGCGACCGCCCCAGCCAAGTGGTGAAAATCCGCTGACCTTCAATAAAACATCACGTTGTTTTTGGCTGAACCGTTCTGCTTCCCGCCAATCGTGAATCTCGAGCCGCGGAATGACGGCGTGCTGTGGCAGCGGTGTTGGATCGAGCAGCCAGGTGTATGGAATTACCTCCTGTAACTTGAGGAAATATTTTTCGCCCAGTTCGCGTCGCCAAAATTCTCGCAACGGTTGAAGCCAGAAAAGCGCAAACCAGAGCTTTTCCTCCAGAAAAGGCTTGAGTGGGGGCGTCACGTTTACCTGTCCCTCCGCTGCCGCGCGCAAGAGCGAATCGATGTTCGGAATGTTGGCTAGATCAAATAGCTCAAAAAAGCGATAAACATCGCGTCCATCTTGTGGTTCGTAATTTTCCGCTGCCAACGTCCGCCAATTCCGCTCCGGAAAGAACGCGTTCATCTCCTGCGCCAGCCAAATCATCTCCGGACGGTAGGTTGCTGATTCTTCTGAAACGATGATATCGCCGCCGTTTGGCAGCACCGTGCGAAAACCGTCGAGCATTCCACGCTCGCCGCCGATGACATCTTCCCCAAGCGCAGCGTAGGTGCGATTGAGCCACGCGGTTAAGCCAATTCCGCCCGGCACAGAATCGATTTCAGCAATAATGTAGCCGGTTTCGGTCAGGATTAGATCGGGTCGGATAATGCGCGGGAGCATTTCCCGAAATTGTTTTTGACGCGCATATTCGACCAGCTGCTTCGGCTTTCCGGCATCGAGATACTTCGCGATCCAGGCGGGCTGTTTGCCACGAACGCTCAGTTGGTAAAGCTGATTGCAGGCGCGCTGAAAAACGGCAAGGCGATGACCAAGGTGTTCGAGCTCACGCACGAACTTCCCTGAAATGGGAAACGGATCCGGTGAAATGAGCCAGTCCTTTGCGGCGAACAGCCCCTCTACGGGAATTGCGCTCCGAATTGCATCCAACCTATTCTCCATCACCGCGGGCATTGGTGGCGGAAAGGTTGAACGTCTGAAGCGCAATGACAACTCATCATCGCAAGCGGAATCTGGAAGCCAGGAGGCCACGAGACTGTAGAATCAGGAAAGCAGGAACTGGGGAATTCGGATTTGGTGGAGGACGCGCGGAGCCTGTCCTGAGCTTGCCGAACGGGTCGCGTCCTATCTAATTTGTAAATCAGAAAAGAGGAACTGAGGAAATTTCTGGTTTGTTCCTTAATTTCCTTCGTTCCTAATTCGTTCTGCTTAAATCCACTCTTGGACTCCTGGTTTCCTGATTACGATTGTGTTTTGTACTGGTTTGCTACGGCTCGCCTCGGTGCGAGTCCGTTCGATCGGCAGTGCACTACAGCACATCACTGCCGCTGAGGACAGCGGCAGCTACAATGTAGCCGCCTCGCTCAGTCGAGGCGCTCCTAGGCTTTCAGCGTCCGGCGGCCAGCCGTTTCAAGGCGAGTTTGACCAGTTCCTCCGCAGTTTTTCCGGCGCCTTCCTTTTCTTGCAGATCGCGCACAGCTTTATGCGCATCAACCTGCTTATAACCAAGCGCGATCAACGCGAGCACGGCCTCATTGGCTTGTTCTTCCTCTGGTGTCGGCGCGTGTGTCGCGCTCGCGGCTTCCCACGCTGCTGCCACGCCCACCTTGTCTTTCAGCTCGAGCACGATTCGCTCGGCTGTTTTCTTCCCCAGTCCGCTGATTTTCGAAAGTGAAGCGACGTCATTGTTAACAACCGCGGTTTTGAAATTGTTCACACTCATTCCACTCAAGACGGCTAGGGCCAACTTCGGTCCAATTCCGCTGACATGATTGACCAGGAGCCGAAACAAATCGCGTTCAGGTGCGGTCATGAATCCATACAGAACGTGCGCATCCTCGCGTACGTGCAGATGGGTTAGGATTTCGATCGACTGACCGATCGCTGGAAGTTTGTCGTAGCTCGAAAGGGGAATGAAAACTTCGTAGCCAACGCCGTTTACCTCGATTGTTGCCTGCGTTGGCAGGGCGTGAGTGAGGCGGCCGTGGAGAAACGTGATCACGTCCGCAACCGGTAAACGTTCAGCAGGAAATGGCAAACGCGCTCATTGCGGCTTCAGGAAAAGCGTAAGGTCGACACGTTGGCCTTTTGCGACATTGAACCCGGTTACGCGATGTCTGCGCCAGGAAGGTTCGGGATCGGGGAAAACGACGGCAGCGGTTTTGCTTGGCAGCACGATGAACCGTTCCCCCGGTTTTGCCATGTAACTGACGGCATCTTTCGCTTTCAATGTCGTCATGAAACCGCGAACTCGATCTCGAAAGTACCAGACCAGGCTCGGCTCGTTATAATCGATGGCGCCGAATTCCATTTCGGGTTTGAGATCGCCGCGGCTTTCGCGCGCAAGAATGTAACTCGGAAAAAACCGCCGCAGAGACGGGGTGACAAACAGCGCCACCCCCACATAGACAATTGCTGTTGAAATCACGAGCCTGCGAGACAGCCGCAATGAATCGAAGCGGCGGGCGACCAGGAGCGCGAGGAGTGGAAACGCCGGCAAGGTATAATGCGGCAGCTTGGTTTTCACGAGAGTGAAAATGCCAAAAACGATGAGGGTCCCAGTTATCAAGAACGTGTCGCTAGCATCGCGGTTTGAGCGCAACTCAGTCCACAGAGCAGGCAGCTTGATTGACCAGGGAAAAAAACTGACGAATACCGCTGCGAAATAAAATGGGAGCAACACGAGGTACATTAATGGCGAGGATGCCCCATGCCCTTCCATGACGGAGAAAGAGCGGCCGACCACGTGATGCAGGATGCCTATGCGGAAGAAATCTCCGTGTGTGCGCGCCAGGGCCGGCACGGCCCAAACGCACACGATCACCAACATCAGAGCGAGTCCCGGCGCAAAGCGGAACCGCGCGCTCAACCTTTTTTCGGGATAAAAAGGTTTTACTACCGCCACCGTTAGTAGAGGCGTCCAAGCAACCGGCCCTTTCGCCAGGAACCCAAACGCAAGCGAAACGTAGAATATCCACCAAAAGATTCGACGTTTGGGATGTTGGAAAAGCAATTCCCAACCGGAACGATGCGCAAGCGTGAAAAACAGGACCAGCCACATGTCCGCGACCGCGGCCTTGCCGTGGACAAATGTTTGTAGCGCGAGCGTAAAGACAATCGCAGCCCACCAGCCCGCGCGCTCGTTCCGAATGCGTGTTCCCCATTCGAGGAGCAAAACAGCAACGAGGGCAGCAGCAATCGCCGTTGGCAATCGTGCAGCGAAATCATCCTCGCCAAGAACCCGAAAACTAGCGGCCTGGCACCAGTAAGTAAGAGGCGGTTTATCGAACCGGAACTGATTATTGAAATAAGGAACGATATAATCACCACGCTCGAGCATTTCGCGGGACGCTTCGGCAAAGCGCGGCTCATCCCGGTCCATCAGGGGTAAGCTCCATGTGCCGGCGACATGAAAAGCGAGGCAGCCGAAAAAGAGCAGCATGTATTTGCGCATTGCCGGTTGCACAATTGAACCGGAAGCTAGCAGCCGTTCGTGTGAAAACGGAAACGGAAAACGCTCACCGCGGCCGCCTTTGGTTTTTAGTGATTACCCTGTCCGTAGCCGCGATCGGCCTCGCGCTTTTCGCTGATGCGAGCGTCGCTTCTTGGATCAACGCAAACACCTCGGACGGTTTGCGACGATTCATGCGTCTGGTAAGCAGAATGGGTGATTGGGAGGGACATTTCGCCGCAGGATTAATTCTGGTCGCGATCGCATGGCTACGAAGGAGTAAACGCTGGCTGCGTGTTTTTCTCGCGATGCTGATCGCGTGCGCTCTTGCCGGGATCGTGGCGCGAGTCGGAAAAATTGCGATTGGCCGGCCACGCCCCTCGACCACGAGCGAGCAAACGTGGAGCGGACCGAGTCTGCACTCGAAATTCAACGCCTTCCCCTCGGGTCACACCGCGCTATCTTCGGCGTTCTTTGTCACTTTGCTAATCGCTGCGGGATGGCGAGTCGGAACACCTTTTCTGTTTATTCCGCTCTTAATCGCGTCATCCCGCATGATAGTTGCGGCTCATTATCTTTCGGACGTGATCGGCGGCTTCGCCGTCGGGATAATTGCTGCCCTGTTTGTTGCTGAACGGGTGCAAATCTGGACTTCACACTCCGCATTTGATTCCGCGAAAGCGTAGACTGAATGAATCAGGAACGCAGGAAATCTGTACTTGGTGGAGGGGCGCGCTCCGTCGCGTCCAAATGATTTCCGCGGAGGGGGTGGGATTCGAACCCACGAGAGCTTGCGCTCTGCCGGTTTTCAAGACCGGAGCCATCAACCACTCGACCACCCCTCCAACGGCGGCAGCAATATTCTCCTGTTTAATCGGAGGCAGCAACCAACTGCCACGGCAAAAACGGCGCTGGACTTTGGAGATGTTCAGATGAACATATCGAATGAAACAGCGACCGGATCTGCGGCAACTTTGGGAACAGGTGCGAGAGTTTCCCGACGCGGCGCGTATCATTCACCCGCGCGCCTACCACGCTCGCGGTGCCTCGATCAATCCAGCCAATCGTTTCGAGACCCTTCACATCGAAGAAGAACCGGCGGACCAGATCGATGAGGATTCGCGGCCGATTAAAACTCTTTTCTTTCGGGATTCATCGCGATCGATCATTGCGCGCAACAACAGTCCCGATGTTGGATTTGAGACAAGCGTCAATCCTTACCGCGGCTGCGAGCACGGTTGCATTTATTGTTATGCGCGTCCGACGCACGAGTACCTCGGGTTTTCTGCCGGCACCGATTTTGAATCACGAATCATGGTAAAAATCGACGCGCCGCAACTGCTGGAGCACGAGCTCTCCTCGCGAAAATGGTATCCGCAGGTGATCGCCATCAGCGGCGTGACCGATCCCTACCAACCGGTTGAGCGGCGGCTGAGGATTACGCGTGGGTGCCTGGAAGTGCTCGCGCGGTTCCGGAATCCGGTCGGAATCATCACCAAGAATCGCCTGGTTACGCGCGATATCGATCTGCTCGGCGAACTCGCGCAGTTTTCCGCCGCGGCCGTGAATATCTCAGTGACTTCGCTCGATGAGAGTTTACAACGCGTGCTCGAACCGCGCACTTCACCCCCGACCGCGCGACTTGAAGCGATTGCGATGTTGCGCAAAGCCGGAGTCCCGGTCGGAGTGATGGTGGCGCCGATTATTCCCGGATTAACCGACCACGAAATGCCGATGATTCTCCAAGCGTGCGCCAAAGCCGGTGCTCAGTTTGCGGGCTACACCATTGTGAGATTGCCCTTCGCCGTTGCTCCCCTTTTTGAGCGCTGGCTGGATGAGCATTTTCCGGAAAAGAAAGACAAGGTGCTGTCGCGCATCCGAACCATTCGCGGCGGAACAAGATTAAACGATCCGCGCTGGGCGACACGAATTAAGGGCGAGGGCATCTTTGCGGAGCAGACCGGCTCGTTGTTTCAGATGAGTTGCCGCAAGTACGGGATCGGGCCACGGCCGGAACTTTCGGCCGAACACTTTCGCGCACCACGGCGACAATTGACGTTGTTTGATTAACGATTCGCGCCTGCGCCGACTGTAATTGCGCCCGAATGTTGGACGGGCTGGAAATCAGGCGCCGACGTAAACGGTTTTGATGTTGGTGAATTCGCGAATTCCTTCGGCACCAAGTTCACGTCCGAAGCCGGATCGCTTGACTCCACCGAATGGTAACCGCGGATCGGATGCGACCATGGCGTTCACGAAAACCATGCCCGATTCGAGTTCGCGCTCGAAGAATTCCTGCTCGGCCGAGTTGTTCGTCCATACGCTGGAGCCGAGCCCGAAGACTGAGTCGTTGGCCAGCGCTACTGCTTCGGCGGAATCTCGGACGCGAAACATCAAAGCAACCGGACCGAAGACTTCCTCGCGGTAGGCCGGTGCATTTTGCGGGATATCGGTGAGGACGGTTGGCTCGTAGAAATAGCCGATCCGATCTGCGCGTTTTCCACCGGTCAAAACCTTGGCACCGGCGGCGACCGACTGCTGCACCTGCGCGTCCACCCCACGCAAGATGTTTTCCGCTGCGAGTGGTCCGACCTCGGTTGCTGGATCGAATGGATCACCCATTTTTAAATTTTTCATGCCGTCAACGAATCGACTGATGAATTCAGAATAAATCGCGTCGGCAATGAGGAAGCGTTTCGCGGCAATACACGATTGGCCGGTGTTCACGGTACGCGCTTTAATTCCGATCGACACGGCCTGACCGAGATTAGCACTCGGCATAACGATGAAAGGATCGCTGCCGCCGAGCTCCAGAACGCATTTCTTTAGTTCTCGTCCCGCACTATTCGCGACTGCGCTGCCAGCGCGATCGCTGCCAGTTAGTGTGACCGCTTTGATTCGAGAATCGTTTATTAGATTTTCCACCCGCTCATTTTCGATCAGCAGCGTCTGAAAAACTCCGCGTTCAAATCCTGCTTCTCGGAAGATCTGCTCGATGGCGAGAGCGCACTGGGGAACGTTCGAGGCGTGTTTTAACAGCGCCACATTGCCGGCCATAATCGCCGGCGCGGCAAATCGAAATACCTGCCAGAACGGAAAATTCCACGGCATAATGGCCAGGACGATTCCGAGCGGCTGGTAGCGAATAGAACTGTGTCGCGCATCCGTGGTCACGACTTGTTCCCGGAGAAATTCTTCCGCATGTTCAGCGTAGAAGCGACAGCCGCGCGCACACTTTTCAATCTCCTCAACCGAGGCGCGAAAAATTTTGCCCATCTCTGTTGAAATGATTCGGGCAAATCGTTCGCGATCGGCTTCGAGAAGATCGGCAGCGCGGCGCATTTTCGCCGAACGGTCGGCAAATGAGCTCCGCCGATGCTCCTCGAATGCTCGAGCGCCGTATTCGAGCGCCTGTTCGATGTCGGTACCGGAGTGGGGCCGAAACCGCTGGATTGTTTTGCCAGTCGCCGGACTAATCGACGCGATTGCCATCTAAGATTTTATACGCAGACCGCGCGGGATGAAAATGCGATCGAGAAAGTCAAACGCGAGCTGTACCAGTAATGCCAACAACGCTGCCGGGACGGCACCCTGAAGAATCGTCACATGATCATTGAGATTAAGGCCGCTGATGATCGGTTCTCCCAAACCACCAGCACCGATCAGCGCGGCCAGCGTCGCAGTTCCGATGTTGATCACGGCGCTTGTTTTAATGCCGGCGAGAATCGAACGGGATGCCAGCGGCAGATAAATTCTTCGTAACCGCTGTCCGGCGGTGAGACCGAGCACAACCGCCGATTCACGCAACGGCCGGGAAATATCCTGCAATCCGCTGGCGGTATTTCGCACGATCGGAAGCAAGCTGTAAAGAAATAAGGCGACGATCGCTGTCCGCACACTGATTCCAAAAAAGGGGACGGGCACGAGCAGGGCCAGTAAAGCGAGTGACGGGATGGTTTGGATAATTCCGGTCACGGCCAGAATGGTTTGACCGGTTGCGCCGCCGCGACTGGCGATTACCCCGAGCGGCAAGCCAACGACGACGGCGAGTGCAAGGGATGCTCCGGCGAGCTCGAGGTGGCGAGAAATCCAGCGCCAAAGCTTATGGGAGAGTGATTCCGCACCCGATTCGGACGACTCGCCGCTATACAGCTGGGCAGCTGCAATGTAGCTCTTTGTTCGTTCGGCTTCAGCATTGAGCCGCATCATGCGCGTTTCATCGATCGTGCCGGTCAGCTTGTTCAGGGCAGCAATTGCCGCCGCCGATGTGTTCTTACGGAACAAAAAAACGGCTTTGTATTGCGGAAAAAATTGCCAGTCATCGGCAAGGACGACGAGGTCGTAGTCGGCAATCTTTGCGTCAGTGGAATATGCATCCTTTACGTCGATCTCACCGCTGACCAAGCCGGCATACCCGAGGGCGTGCTCGAGGCCGACGACATTCGTCCGCGCGAGTCCGTAGCGCGCACTCAACGGTCGCCATCCATCGCGTCGGTCAAGAAATTCGTGAGTCAGGCCGAATTTTAGTTCCGGATGCCCGCGCAAATCGCTAATACTTTTGATCCCCAGTCGCGCCGCCTTCTCGCGTCGCATCACCAGCGCATACGTATTATTGAATCCGAGATCTTTCGTCATTCCGATGCCTTGCTGCTCGAGCGCGGTTTGAATGTCGGTTTCGGTCGCGCCCCGCTGTTTCAAAATTTCCTCCGCAATGGTCCCGGTGTATTCAGGATAGATATCAATGCCGCCGCCGCGTAAGGCTTCCCACAAAATGATCGTTCCGCCCATTCCCTGCCGATGCTCGGCGCGAACACCGGCACTCTGACACGCTTGCCTTGCGATCTCCGCCAGCACGTATGATTCGGTGAATTTCTTCGATCCAATCACAACCGAATCGCTTTGCGCGGTTGCGACCGACGCGATCAGGAGCAGTGCGCTAAGTTTCACGATTGTAGGCCGCCGAGCTGTGCGTTAAAGAATTCCGCGACAAAGGGCGTCGCCGGGTGATCGCGCAATTCATCGAATGTGCCTGATTGAATAATGCGGCCCGATTGCATCAAAACGATGAGCGAGCCAAGCTTTGCCGCTTCGGCGAGGTCGTGGGTCACGAGCAAAACGGTTTGGCGGAGTCGAGCGCAAATTTCTTTGAGGTCACGATGCAAATTTGCGCGCACCAGCGGATCGAGCGCGGCAAACGGTTCATCCAGTAACAGCAACTCGGGTGAGAGCATGAGCGCTCGCATCAGACTGACGCGCTGGCGTTGTCCGCCCGAAAGCTCGACGGGATAACGATCAAGCAGGTTCTCCGGAAATCGGGTAAGCGCGCAAAGCTCCGCGATACGCGCTTTGACCTCTTTTCCCGATCTGTCGAGTAAACGCGCCTGTAGAGCGACGTTTCCATTAGCGGTGAGGTGCGGAAAGAGTCCGCCATCCTGGATCACGTAACCGACACGGCGGCGAATGCTGGTGATCGTATCCGAGGAGATCGGTGCGCTATCGAAATACATATTTCCTTCGTCCGCCGCGATCAGTCCGACGATCAAGCGTAAAATCGTCGATTTGCCGCAACCGCTCGGCCCGATCAGAACCGTGATTTGAGCGCGCTCCAGCTCCAAATCGACATTCGAAACCGCCACCTCTTTTTCGAAGTGTTTGCTGATGCCGCGGAGCTGCACGAGCGGGTTCACGCCCGCTACTTTAAGCTGAATAGAAAAACACCGAAAAGCCGGTGCCGGTCAGTCCACACTTTTTCGAATCGCATCCCGGCGCGATCGGCCAGTGCGATCATGTCTTCCGGCGAATACTTATAGGAGAACTCGGAAATGATGTGCTCACCTCGGGCGAAGGTGAAGGTGTGATCCCCAACGCCTACGCTTTGATTAATTCGACTGATGAGATGCATTTCAATCCGGCCGGCCTTCTCGTTGTAAATCGCGCGGTGACGCCATTGTTCAAGATCGAAATCTGCATCCAGTTCCCGATTGGCGCGCACGAGCAAATTGAGATTAAAAACAGCCGTCACACCGGAGGAATCGTTGTAGGCACGCTCCAGAATTGTCTTCGACTTCTTTAGATCCACTCCAATGAGCAGCCCTCCGCCCGCCGGCCTAACCATCGTCGTGATCTTTTTAAGGAAGGTGAGTGCAGCGGAGGGTTCGAGGTTACCGATAGTCGATCCAGGGAAGTAAACGATTTTGCGAGATGGGACCCGAATTGGAGTCGGTAGTTCGAATGGCTGCAAGTAATCGGTGCAGACAGGCAGAATTTCGAGAGTGGGAAAAGTCTGGCTGAACGCGGCAGTGGATTGCGTTAGCTGTTCCTTCGAAATATCGACCGGGATATAGGCGATCGGCGAATCGAGATTCTCAAGTAGAATGCGCGTCTTTGTTCCTGCCCCGGTCCCAAGGCCAATCAATTCAATCTGGCGGCCAAGAGCGTCGGCTATTTTCGGTCCGGAATCGCGCAGAATCTGCATCTCCGTGCGTGTGATATAATATTCCGGCAACTCACAAATCTTTAAAAACAAGGCGGCGCCCTGTTCATCGTAGAAAAATTTGGACGGCAATGTGCGCGGCATTTGCGCAAGACCGGCAATGAATTGTTCGCGAAATTCTTCGCTGGCGGGCGCGAGATCGAGCACCGCAATTTTTCGACCACTCATGCCGCGTCGCGCGCGAGTCGGATTCCGTTGAACTGCCAGCGTTTTTCCGGTTGGAAGAAATTCCGATAGGTCGCGCGGATGTGCGATTTTGAAGTCGCACATGAACCGCCGCGCAGCACGTACTGATTGCACATGAACTTGCCGTTGTATTCGCCGAGAGCACCAGGAGCGGCGCGATAGCCGGGATAAGGGGAATACGAACTGCGCGTCCATTCCCAGACGTCGCCGAATAATTGCGACAAACCAGCTGCTTTGGTTGGTGCGGGATGGAAACGCTCTGACTCGACAAAATTCCCTTCAATCATTTCCCGCTGGGCAACAGATTCCCACTCAAACTCAGTCGGCAAACGCGCGCCCGACCAGTTGGCAAAGGCGTCCGCTTCGAAATAGCTGACGTGCGTGACGGGCTCATTTTCATCGACCGGACGAAAACCTGAAAGAGTGAAGTGCCACCATTCGCCGTCCCTTTTTTCCCAGTAGAGTGGCGCTTCCCAGCGTTGCTCATTCACGGTCATCCACCCGAGGGATAACCAGAATTCCGGCCGGCGATATCCATCGTTTTCAATGAAACGCAAATACTCGCCGCAAGTGACCGGTCTCGATGCGAGCGAGAATGGCTGAACCAACGCGCGATGCTGCGGGCCTTCGTTATCGTAGGAGAAGCCGGGGCCGGTGTGTCCGATAGTTGCGATCGTCTCTGCAAAATCGATAAAATGCGTTGGCGGTGGCGGTGCCGTTTTCTCCGGTGGGCGTTTGCGAAAAATAGGATGCAGCGGGTTTTGGGCGAGAACGTGCTTGATATCGGTGACGAGCAATTCCTGATGTTGCTGCTCGTGATGAATTCCGAGCACCATGACCGATTCGATTTCGTCCAGCAATTCTTCCGAGGCCGAACTGATGAGATCGTCAATATGAAGATCGATATTTTCACGGTAACGGAACGATTCCGCGACGGTCGGGCGCGAGATCAAGCCGCGCAGATCGCGCCGGTGCATGCTGCCGGCAGCGTTATAATAGGAGTTGAAGAGGAATGCGTACTCGGGAATCGCTGGCCGGTAATTCTTTTGCCAAGTTTTGAGCACGAATGTTTCGAAAAACCAGGTCGTGTGGGCAAGGTGCCATTTCGTCGGGCTGACATCCGGCATTGATTGGACGACGCAATCTTCCGGCTCGAGATCACGCGCGAGCAATCTGGAAAAATCACGCACATCATGAAAACGGACGAGGAGTGCTTCTGGACGCGCCTGCACCAGAGGCTGCATGGATTTAGCCGCCGTCGCTTGCGACACGTTAAGTTTCTTCCGATTCCCGTTCTTCGCGACGCGCCTCGAGCATTTGATCGTGAGCCGCTTCCTCGAGACCTCCGCTGACGAGCGTCTCTCCAAGAGACTCGTCATCGTCAAATCCGGCGCGCGGTGCCCGGTGGGCAGGCGATTCCGGAACGATTTCACGCTCCTCCTCAGGAACATCCACACCATGGCCCGGTTCTTCCGGTGCGTCGGTCGCGGGTACCCCAAGTAATTCTCGCCGTGCTTGTTCCCAATCGGCGTCGGTAAACTCATCCGGGTCTCGTTCGTCAATCATGGCAATCTCGCGGGCGCGTTTCTCCACCATGTCCGGCGATGGGGCGCCGAGTCCGTCTCCATGAACAGATATTTTTCCGTAAGCTGGGCGCCGATCTTCAGTCATCATATTGAATACGAAACGAGGATGCAGATTGTGCGCATGAGCAAGGGCAAAATCTCCAGCCGGGAACTGAGCGGATACGACCGTTTTATCCAGTAACAAACCACAACCCAGTGATTTCCGCACGAAATAATGTTTTGATTCGGAGCAACGGGGAGCGAGTCGCTTTTAGTGAATATGGCGATCTGGAGGGGGAGCCGGTAATTTTTTGTCATGGCTGGCCGAGTTCGCGCACGATGGCAGAGCTGACCGACGACGCTGCTCAGGAATTGCATGTACGCATCATCTCGCCAGACCGTCCCGGAATTGCCGATTCGACGCTGGCCCCTGGGCGGAAGCTGCTGGATTGGCCTCCCTTAGTTCGCGAGCTAACGAATTTTCTGGGCGTGGACAAGTTTCGGCTCCTCGCCATTTCGGGCGGCGCTCCCTATGCCTATGCCACGGCATGGGCAATGCCGGAGCGCATACTCGCAGTGGGGGTGGTAAGCGGAGCGCCGGATATCGCGGAATTGAGTGACCACAGTGGATTGCTCGGTCTCTATCGATTGATGCTGTCCGCTTATCGAAAGTTCCCACGGCTATCACGGTCGTCGTTTCGCTTTGTGCGGCCTCTGCTCTCTTTGCGACCGTCGCGGCGTAGCCGAGCAGTTCTGCTCAAATTACTCCACCCGTGTGATGCCATCGCCTTGCACGATGACCGCGCCTTTGAAGCGTGCTTCGAAAGTCAGCGCCGCGCCTGGGAAGCTTCCGCCGACGGAGTGCTGGCCGACGCGGAAATTTACGCACAGCCGTGGGGATTCTCGCTCAGTGAAGTGCGGGTGCCGGTCCGGTTGTGGCATGGAAATTCGGACCGGAGTTTTTCTGCCGCCGTCGCTCGCGACACGGCAGCGAAGATTCCCAATTGCCGCGCCCGCTTT
>QHNU01000072.1:1496-18432 GCA_003218525.1 Verrucomicrobiota bacterium | reverse complement strand
GGATTGAGAGGTCCCTCGCTGTCTTTGCAGCTCGGGATGACGGCGCAAAGTAATGGTGACCGATTTGTTCGATCAGTGGTGCAAACGACCCTTTGTCATGTCGCGCGAATATGCCAGTCCGGCTCGGACCGAGACATCTCTTGATGATACTATCATGCCTCCGGTTTTCTCAGTCGGCGATTTCGGAAAAGTCGCCATCGCGCATCTAGCGAGCCGTCCGAATATCAGCGATCCTCAGTGTGGGTTCACCTTCGCGGAAAAGACCTCTTCCATCGCTAAGTTCCGGCTGCAGCCTGTGATTGTATCCATCTGTCGACGACTGTCGGTCCAGATCGGATAAGACAAACCACTATAGGAAACGAGCCCTTCGTAGTCGCCCTGTTGGTTACCATAGTTGATGCCAGAGCATGGAAAAATCCCGCCGCAATCATGTTCATTCGAACTGACATTGCTCACACGAATATCGGGAGAGGACCAAGTCTGTCCTCCGTCGGTGGAATGCGCCAAATAATAGTCGGTCATGAAACGTTGTCCGGTTGTGTCGTTGCGAGTGTCGTAGAAGGCCACATTGACATCGCCGGTAACAGGATCGACCGACATCCAGTGGTTGAAACGATCGACTGGGAAAGTGAGCTGGTCGGTTACAGGAGCGGGCGTTGACCAGTCTCTTCCGTAATTATCCGAATAGGAAACGAAAATATCTGTCGTTCCGGAGGAAGTTAAATCCATCCAGGAGGCGTAAATGCGGCCTTTGTATGTTCCGTTGGAACAGTCCACGCCGAGCGACGGATATACTAATGCCCGGCGAAACGATTCTGCTGGAATACCAATATCGAACGGAATGCTTTTGCTCGAAATGGTGCGTGGAATATCCCAATTTTTACCGCCGTCAAAGGAACGATTAAACTTAATCGCATTGGCCGCATAGTCGTTCCATGCCACATAGACTTCGCCATTTGGGCCAACGGCCGGAGAAGCACCAATCGATCGGCCGGGTCCGTTCGGGTCATCAACGCGGACACTGGTAAAGTTCGCGCCATGATTGGTCGACGTGGCAAACCGTACACCGCCGCCGATCGAACCGCCCGCTGCCGCATCCCAGGCGATGTAAACATTATCGCGGAACGGACTGTTCTGGTTTATGTCCGCCGTGATCATCGGCTTGTCGTTGAAATGGTTCGAGCCGCTCTCAAATCCGAAGAAATTGACACTCGAATAGCTCTTACCGCCGTCGGTCGATCGCGCCACGGCGATTTCTGTGCCATTGACCCCCGACCCATTGCCGAAAAACACGACGATGTAACCATAGAAAAGATTGCCTTGGCTATCGAAGGCGAGCGTTGGATCGGAGCCGAAATCGATCCCGTTTGTTCCGATCGCTGGTGGCAAGGGTAAGTCGACCCCTCCCCAGCTAGATCCCGCGTTTCCGGAAAAGTATCCACGCATGGGCAATCGAAAGATTTCGTTCGAGCCAGCGGCGAGCATTTTTGGCGCACGCGAGTTCAAAGTAATGTACGTTTCGCTTTGCGGTCCACATTCGTTCGACAGATCGACATTGCTGCCAAAGCTGATCGAGGAGATTGAACCGCCCTCGCCAAGTGGACCTTTTTTGGCGAGGTAAGTGTATTTGTCCCACCAAGTCGGGTTGTGGGAGCTGTTTTGGGGCAATGCCGTTGCTGCGAAAGCAACGGTGAAGATGGTAAGGAGAACCGAGAATCGGAGGACATTTTTCATAGATACCGAACGATTGGAAATTACGAGTCTCACTTAAATTCTCCCGCCCTGGCAAGGAATTATTGAGTCAGCGGACGATCCGCACTTGGTCGGCCAAAGCCAGGACTTGAAGACGACGCGACCTAGACCAGTCCCTGGTCCATCATCGCGTTGGCGACTTTGAGGAAGCCGGCGATGTTGGCGCCGTTGACGTAATTGCCCGGCGTGCCGTACTTCTCCGCCGTCCGATAGCAGACTTCGTGGATCGTCTTCATGATGTTGTAAAGACGGTTGTCGACCTCCTCGCGTGTCCACGAGATGCGCATGCTATTTTGCGCCATCTCCAAGCCGGAAGTCGCCACGCCGCCTGCGTTTGCCGCCTTGCCTGGACCGAAAAGGATTTTTGCTTCGAGAAACCGATTAATACCACCAATCGTAGTCGGCATATTCGCGCCTTCCGAAACTACGTAGACGTCGTTCTTAAGCAGATTAGTCGCGTCATTTTCGTTGATCTCGTTTTGAGTTGCGCTTGGGAAGGCGCATTGCGCCTTGTGATCCCAAAGTGGATTATAATCAAGTTTGGGATCTATCGCGATGTAGGTGGCGCTCCTGAACTTTTTCGCGTACTCGGCGATACGACCGCGACGAACGTTCTTCAAATCCATAATAAAGGCGAGCTTCTCACGCGTAATTCCTGCCTCGTCATAAATAAACCCGTCCGAGTCCGAGAGACTCACAGGGCGCGCGCCGAGAGAAATAAGCTTCTCGACCGTGTACTGCGCGACGTTTCCGCTTCCAGATACCAGACAGACCTTCCCTTCGAGCTCCTCTTTGCGCGTCTTCAGCATCTCAGCCGCGAAATAAACCGCACCGTATCCGGTCGCTTCAGGTCTAATTACCGAGCCGCCCCAAGTAAGGCCTTTCCCAGTCATCACGCCCGTGAACTCGTTTCGGAGTCGCTTATACATACCAAAGAGAAATCCGATCTCGCGTGATCCGACCCCGATATCACCAGCCGGAATATCGGTATCCGGTCCAATATGTCGAAACAGTTCCGACATCAAAGCTTGGCAGAAACGCATCACCTCGAAGTCGCTTTTTCCTTTCGGGTCGAAATCGGATCCGCCTTTGGCCCCGCCCATTGGCAAAGTAGTAAGCGCGTTCTTGAATACCTGTTCGAAGGCAAGAAATTTGAGGATGCCAAGATTGACCGAAGGATGAAACCGCATTCCGCCCTTATACGGGCCGATTGCGCTGTTCATTTGAATTCGGAATCCGCGATTGACGTGAAAGTTTCCCTCATCATCGCGCCACGGCACCCGAAACATGATCACCCGTTCTGGCTCGATAATTCGCTCGAGAATCTTGGCCGCCCGATATTCCGGGTGCCGATCGAGAACAAGCGAAAGCGATTCCACCACTTCCTCGACAGCCTGATGGAATTCAGGTTCTCCAGGGTTTCTTGCCTTAGCGCCGGCGATCACTTCTGAGATATAATCTTTCATTGGGAGTTTTTTCGAGAACCGGCCGTTCTCGCGCGGCAGCTTCTGAGAAGCCAATGAATCATTAGCACCGGGTCTCTTACTCATGTCAGCTACTATGATTCGCTTTGAAATACCACCGGATTAGATCGAAGAGATTCAAACTCATGAGAAGAGGCTGTATTTCCGCGGCGAAACAGGAATAGAAGTACACTTTCAGCCACAAAGCAGCAAGTCTCTTGCGAGCTCCGCTGCCAGCGCGAGTTAATAGCCGGGCGTTGCTGGGAGCGAACTACTTGTTGCCGTCGGCGCGAACAAGCGGCACGTCCACAACGTGTTCCGACAAAAACCAGACCTGTAATTCGTTAGTCCGAATGATGTCGCTGACCAACAGATCGTTCGTGCCGTCGTCCCCATCTTTACTTGCCTGCCTCGCCATCGACCGCGCTTCGAGCAGGATCATTTCGTGAGCGTGAAGCAAGCGAGAAATCTGAACAGGAACTTCCTCTCGTCCGCGCGGCGGGCGCGGGATCATGGTCGTTTCAGCAACATCCGCGGCCATGGCGATACTCATTGCGCCAAGGCTCTGGATTCGTTCCGCAATCGTGTCAACTAGCTCGTTTTGTTCTTTGAAATGCTTGTCGAACAGGAGGTGGAGCTGGTAGAAGGTATGGCCAGCAACCTGCCAGTGATGTTTCTTGTAAAGATCGCGAAGAGTAATCGTATCCGCGAGAAGCTGATTCAAATTGTCGGCACTCCGTGCGCAGACTTTCTTAGATAGAGCAATCGGCAACTTCACTGCTCGGCCGAAAGCCTGGATCTCGGCCGCTCGTTGTTCAATGAGTGGCGTGGCTTCGTCGTGCTGTTTGTTGCGTTTTTGTGTTTTCATATGTGACTCAGTTTCATTTTGCAGCAAAACAAGACAGCCGGGCTCCTTTCGAAGCCCGGCCGCTGTAATTCATTCTTTGTTGTGACTTAGTAGTCCATTCCGCCCATGCCACCCATTCCACCTGGAGGCATCGCCGGAGCTTTCTCCTTCTCAGGTAGCTCGGTGACGACCGCTTCAGTGGTAAGCAGGAGACCGGAGATCGAGGCCGCATTTTGCAGCGCGGTGCGCGCGACTTTGGTCGGATCGACAATTCCCGCTTTGACCAAGTCGGTGAATTGGTCACCAGCCACATCATAACCTTCGTTACCCTTGCGCTTCTTCACTTCCTCGACGATGAGAGCGCCTTCTTTGCCTGCATTATCGGCCAACTGTCGCGTCGGCTCTTCGATAGCGCGGCGAACAATGGCCACGCCAACTTTCTCGTCAGCTTCAAGGTCTTTGATGTTCTCGAGCACTTTCTGGGCACGGAGAAATGCGACACCACCGCCGGGCACAATGCCTTCTTCAACCGCAGCACGGGTAGCGTGCAATGCATCTTCGACCCGCGCCTTCTTCTCCTTCATCTCGGTTTCCGTCGCTGCGCCGACGTTAATGACGGCGACGCCGCCCGCGAGCTTGGCCAGGCGCTCCTGGAGCTTCTCCCGGTCATAATCGCTCGTCGTCTCCTCAATCTGGCGACGGATTTGATTAACTCGACCTTGGATGTCGCTCTGCTTGCCTTCGCCTTCAACGATGGTCGTGTTCTCTTTATCAATCGTGACCCGTTTGGCTCGACCGAGGTCTTCCAGCTTCACGTTCTCGAGTTTAATGCCGAGATCTTCCGTGATGGGTCGGGCACCGGTCAGCACGGCGATGTCTTCCAGCATCGCCTTGCGACGATCGCCGAAGCCGGGAGCTTTCACTGCGACAACCTGCAAGGTTCCGCGAAGCTTGTTCACGACCAAGGTCGCAAGGGCTTCGCCTTCCACATCCTCCGCAATAATCAGGAGCGGACGACCAGCCTTAGCTACTTTCTCAAGTAGCGGGAGCATATCCTTCAAGCTCGAGATCTTCTTCTCGTGAATGAGGATGTAGGGGTTTTCGAGCACGGCTTCCATCGCTTCTGCGTTGGTCACGAAGTAAGGCGATAGGTAGCCTTTATCGAACTGCATGCCTTCGACAACCTCCAGGGTCGTTTCGATCGATTTTGCTTCCTCGACTGTGATCGTGCCATCTTTGCCGACTTTGTCCATTGCGTCGGCGATGATCTCGCCAATCGTTCTGTCCCAGTTGGCTGAGACGGTTGCGACCTGCGCGATCTCGGTCCGGTCACTGACCTTCTTCGAGATCTTTTTTAGCTCCTCGACGATGGCCTCGACCGCTTTCATTATGCCGCGCTGGAGCGAAGTAGGATTCGCACCCGCGGTCACGTTGCGGAGACCTTCTTTGTAGATCGATTCCGCCAGAACCGTTGCCGTGGTCGTGCCATCACCGGCGATATCCGAAGTCTTGGAAGCAACTTCGCGCACGAGCTGAGCACCCATATTCTCATAGGGATCTTCAAGCTCGATTTCCTTCGCGACGGTCACTCCATCCTTGGTAATCGTTGGGCTACCGAATTTCTTATCGAGAATCACGTTGCGACCGCTCGGGCCGAGTGTGGCCTTGACCGCTTTCGATAGTTTCTCGATTCCGCGCAGCAGTGCGTGCCGCGCGTTCTCATCAAATTGTAATTGTTTAGCTGCCATAGTTCTTAATTCCCTTTCTGAGGTTAACCAATGATGCCGAGGATGTCGTCCTCACGCATAATCAGGTAGGTATCGCCGTTAATTTTGATCTCAGTGCCGCCATATTTCGAGATCAGCACCGTATCGCCTTTCTTCACCGTGAAATCGACTTTCTTTCCATTGTCATCGATTTTGCCAGTGCCGAGAGCGACGACTTTACCCTCCTGCGGTTTTTCTTTGGCGGTATCGGGAATAATGATACCGCCTTTTTTTACTTCCTGCTCTTCGATCGGCTGTACCAACACCCGATCTCCAAGTGGTTTGACATTAACTGATGCCATATTATTTTTTCTTTAACTCCTTTGTTTACGTGGTTGGTGCCGGCAGTAGCTCGGGAGTAATCGAGCCAAAGCCGGCAAATTTATCACTTACTTCTTCTTATCTTCGTCGACAACTTCGAACTCAGCATCGACGACGTCACCGTTGCCACCGCGCCTGCCCGCACCAGCACCTTGCTCGGTTCCGGGTCGAGCGCCAGCTTCGGGTCCCGGTTGGGGACCAGGCTGTGCACCCGCTTCAGCTGAGGCCTGTTTGTAAAGGTCAGCGCTGACTTCCTGGAACTTATTCTGCAGGTCGTCGTAGGCGCGCTTCATTGCCTCGGTGTCGTTGCTGTTGATGGCATCGCGGACTGCAGCGATTGCGTCTTCCAGCCGCTTTTTCTTGTCGCCGGAAATCTTGTCCCCGAGCTCTTTGAGCTGCTTCTCTGATTGATAGGCGAGATTGTCGGCGTTGTTTTTAATCTCGATAGCTTCCTTCGCCTTCCTGTCTTCCTCGGCGTGAACTTCAGCCTCACGCTGCATTTTCTCGACTTCTTCTTTCGACAGACCGGAGCTGCCGGTGATGGAGATTTTCTGCTCCTTCCCCGTGCCCAGATCTTTGGCCGATACATGCAGGATGCCGTTAGCGTCAATGTCGAAGGTGACTTCAATTTGCGGAACGCCACGTGGAGCCGGTGGGATCCCATCCAAGTGGAATGTGCCAAGGTTTTTGTTGTCACGTGAAAGCGGTCGCTCACCCTGTAGCACCTTGATCTCAACGCCGGGTTGATTGTCGCTGTAGGTGGAAAAGATCTGCGATTTCCGAGTCGGAATGGTAGTGTTGCGCGGAATCATCGGCGTCGCCACGCCACCCGCGGTCTCGATCGCAAGCGTCAACGGCGTCACGTCGAGAAGAAGCACGTCCTTCACGTCACCCTTGAGGACGCCGCCCTGAATGGCCGCGCCAATGGCGACAACCTCGTCCGGGTTCACCCCTTTGTGCGGTTCCTTGCCGATGAGATTGCGCGCAATCTCAACGACCTTGGGCATGCGTGTCATCCCACCTACCAGTACGAGTTCGTTAATCTCCTTTTCCGTAATTTTGGCGTCAGCCAAGCATGCCTTTACCGGTGGAATGGTCCGCTGGAACAAATCATCGCAAAGCTGCTCGAGCTTGGAGCGCGTCAGTCTCTTCTGAATATGCTTCGGTCCACTCGCGTCCGCCGTGATGAACGGCAGATTAATTTCGTATTCCTGGGTGGAAGAGAGCGCGATTTTGGCCTTTTCTGATTCCTCCTTAATTCGCTGGATCGCATCCGGCTGTTTAGTCAAATCAATGCCGATATCCTTTTGAAATTCTTTAACGATCCAATCCATGATCCGCGCATCCCAGTCGTCGCCGCCCAAGTGGGTATCCCCGTTGGTCGCTTTGACTTCGAACACGCCGTCACCAATTTCGAGCACGGAAATATCGAAGGTGCCGCCGCCCAAGTCATAGACGGCGATCTTCTCGTCCTTCTTTTTATCCAGCCCATAGGCTAATGAAGCCGCCGTCGGTTCATTGATAATGCGAAGAACCTCCAAACCCGCGATCTTACCCGCGTCCTTGGTCGCATTGCGTTGCGAGTCGTTGAAATAAGCGGGAACCGTAATCACCGCCTGGGTGATCTTTTCTCCCAGTTTGGCTTCAGCGTCCGCTCTCAATTTCGACAAAATCATTGCCGAAATTTCCGGCGGGCTAAACGTCTTGCGTTCCCCGTTTACTTCCACCTGGACATGTGCGTCGCCGTTCGCTGCCTTTACGATTTTGTATGGCACCCGATGTTCTTCTTCATGCACTTCGTCATATTTCCGTCCCATGAAGCGCTTGATCGAGAAGATGGTGTTTTGCGGGTTCGTTACCGCCTGGCGTTTTGCCGCCTGACCAACGAGCCGCTCACCGTTTTTGGTGAACGCCACTACCGAAGGCGTCGTTCGGGCGCCTTCGCTGTTTTCCAAGACTACTGGATCGCCACCCTCCATCACCGACATACAGGAATTAGTGGTGCCTAAATCGATGCCTAAAACTTTTGCCATTTGGATACAATCCTCCGAGATCGACTTAGCAATGGGTGTTCCAAACACTACATCTAACTCACAAGTTGTTGCAACACAGATACTTGATAGAAATGGAGAAATTGTTAGCGGGGGCGCTGTTGAGACAGCATGTCTCTCAATGGCAAAGTGGATTACGTCCAGTTGAGCCATCTAGTCGCACGCTCCAATGGTATAACCTTTGCTAAAGTTCTCGGTAATAAATGGATTCCGCGAAATCGGTCCCTGCCCCCGATATTCTCTTTAATTGTCAGCATTGCGCCAGCCCACTAGTGGTTGACGGGGCTGCCGCCGGAATGACGCTAACCTGCCGGCGTTGCGGAAAACCGACGGTCGTTCCGGCATCCTCGAACGGGCCGTCTGCCTTGCCGGCGCAAACAACGGAACTTCAGCGTCGTCTCAAAGAAAACGAATCACAGCGGACCGAAGTGACGAGCTATATCAATCAGCTCTGCATTCAACTGCATCGCTGGAAATTGCGGCTGCAAACATTGAACGAGCGCAAGGAAGAGCTCGAAGGCGCTCTCGAATCGCTCAAGCGATAGCTAGAGACGGTCGCAACAAGCGTTTTCCCGAGTCGCCATTTTTCTTTTCCGCCGACGATTTCTGCTCGCGAAATCGAGCCGCGACGGTAACATTTTTCGTGCGGCAATATCATGATCTCCTGCGCCTTGTTTTAGAAAATGGAAAACGTCGCGCCGATCGTACCGGAATCGGCACGCTCTCGATTTTCGGCGCTCAAGCCCGATTTGATTTGCGCGAGCGCTTTCCCCTTTTGACGACGAAAAAGCTCCATTTGAAATCGATTATTTACGAGTTGCTTTGGTTCTTGCGCGGCGACACTAACATCCGCTGGTTGAACGAGCATGGGGTGACGATTTGGGATGAATGGGCGGACGAGAAGGGAAATCTCGGGCGTGTCTATGGCGCACAATGGCGGGACTGGCGTGGCCCTGAAAATAAACGGATCGACCAGATCGCAAGTGTCGTCACCCAGATCCGAGCCAATCCACAATCGCGCCGGCTCATCGTGAACGCGTGGAATGCCGCCGAGGTCGATCGGATGGCACTACCCCCTTGTCATGTGCTCTTCCAGTTTCATGTAAATGGAGGCGAGCTCAGTTGCCAATTGTATCAGCGTAGCGCCGATCTTTTCTTGGGTGTGCCCTTCAATATCGCCTCCTATGCGCTCCTGACGATGATGGTGGCCCAAGTTTGCGACCTGCGTGCGGGCGATTTCGTCCACACCTTCGGAGACGTGCATCTGTATCAGAACCACCTCGAGCAAGCGCGCGAACAGCTCTCGCGCGAATTTCGACCCCTACCTCGCATGCAACTCAACCCCAACGTCCACCGCCTTGAAGATTTTCGCTTCGAAGACTTCACTTTGGTCGATTACAATCCCCATCCATCAATCAAGGCGCCAATTGCCGTGTAGGAAGTGGCTGTAGGTGGTTTAGCTTGGAGATGCGCGGTTCTGAGCTGGCACAGCAAAGGCCCTGTTGCTCTCTGAATTTTTTACGCGAAGGTCCGTCAAAATTCCGGGCGTATGCGTTGGGGACGATGGGCCGTCACAGTAGCAATTATCTTTTGTTCTGGGCGAAGCTTCGCGGAATCGGCCTATCGCGTTGAAATTGATCTACAGGAGCAGCGCGCCTATTTACTCCGGAATGGCCGGGCAGTTCTAGCCAGTCCGGTTTCCACTGGGCGCGCCGGTCATCTGACGGAGACGGGCTCGTTCACAATCATTGAGAAAGAACGGAACCATTACTCAAGTCTGTACGGAAAAATCGTCGATGCTTACGGCCGCACTACCGTGAGTGACGCCGATGCCGATATGAAAGTTCCGGGCGGCGGCAAATTCATTCCGGCGCCGATGCATTATTTCATGCGCTTCCACGGGGCCGATGGCATGCACGCGGGTTATCTGCCTGGATATCCCGCATCACACGGTTGCGTTCGTATGCCGGAAGAAATGGCGATTGCCTTCTTTAATGTCGTCGACGTTGGTACGCCCGTCCACGTCTTCGGGAGAACACTGCGAACCGGCCAATATTTCCGGTATGGCCCGCAACCTTTGCGGTTTCCGCCGATCTTCGGCCGGCCTCAGCGAGATCCGAGATATTATGATCCGCGATACGATCCACGGTTCGATCCGTGGTGGCGCTGATGCTTAACGATTCGTGCTCGCCGTCTTCGGCCCGTGCTCGAGTCGGATTAGATCGGCTAGAATGTTTGTCGTCTCGTCCCTTTCCGGATCGATCACCGGCTCTTTGGTCCCGTCGTCCAGATTGCCAAAAATATCGTTCTCGGTATCGGCATCCGACGCCGCCTCGGGAGCAACTTTGGCTGAGCCGCTCTTTTTGGCAGAAGCGAGTTTGCCCGGATACATGATGAGCTGAAGGTTTGGCTTATCGACCGTGTCGAGTGTCAACCGATAGACACGTGGCTCTTCGGTGTTCCGCGCCAATCGTTCTTTAGCGCGAAGCTCCTTACGCATTTTATCGTCAGCGAGTTCTTTTTTCCGGAGGTCTTCATTGAGCGAAATGCGATTGTCATCAAGCCGATGACGTAATCGGTCCATATCTTCCATGACATAATGGAATTCCGGATCTTCTTGCACCCGCGCGGCCGAACGCCGTTTCAATTCCTCGAGGTAAAGTGACACCGGCTCGTTCCATTTCGTATATTTCGCTTTTGGCACTTCGTCGTAAGGAAGGCAATTCTTGAGAGCCCCCTCTCCGAACTCAGGTAAATCCGTCAGCGATGGAAGGCCAATATCGGAACTAACGCCGTGCAATTGGGTCGATCCACCAGCGACGCGGTAAAACTTTTGAATGGTCAATTTTAGGGCGCCATCCTCCTGCGAACGATTGCCCAGCAGTGAGGTAAATCGGCCAATTTCTAAAATCGTCTGCACGGTTCCTTTACCGAACGTGTTTTGATCGCCAACGATGACGGCGCGCCCATAGTCTTGGAGCGCAGCCGCAAAAATTTCACTGGCCGAAGCGCTTTGCCGGCTCGTCAAGACAACGAGTGGACCAGAATACGCCAACCCTGGATTCGGTTCGCTCGAGACGGTGGTATACCCGTTTGATCCTTTCGTTTGCACAACTGGTCCAGGCTTAATGAATAAATGGGTCAGCGAAATCACTTCTTCGAGCGAGCCCCCGCCATTGCGTCGCAAGTCTACAACCAGCCCCGCGATATTTTCTTTTTTCAGCCGGCGCAGCAGCATCGCGACATCCTTTGTCGTGCTCTTGGCGTGATGGTCCATGTCCGCATAGAAGGAAGGTAGCGTGATCCAGCCCAATTTTACCGGCTTGCCGTCCTCGTCCTTCTTGATGATGATATCGGCCCGCGCTTCCTGATCCTTCAGCTTAATCTCATCGCGCACCAGCTCGACATTCTTGCGTTGCGACGGATCGGCCGAATCAGCTGGAATGACCAGGAGCTTCACCTTCGTCCCTTTCTTGCCCCGGATCATTTCGACAACCTTGTCCAGGCGCATGTCGCGCACGTCGACAACATCGCCGGTGGCTTGGCCGACGGCAGTGATCCGGTCTCCGACCTTCAGCCGGCCGTCAACTTGAGCCGGTCCCCCGGGAACAAGGCTCTCAATTTTTGCGTAGCCGTCCTCAGTGCGCAGCATCGCCCCGATGCCCACAAGCGACAGGCCCATATTAATGCTGAAATTCTTCAAATCGGCCTTGCTCAAATATTCGGAGTGCGGATCGTACGATTGCGCCACCGCGTCGAGAAAATACTTCGCTTGCTCGTCCCGATCCTCCTCATGAACGTTGCGCGCGAGCCTATCGTAGCGACGCGAGACGAGCTGCGGCCCAGGCTCGATCGGATGCTCACTCAAATGTTCTTGCAAAAGCTCACTCGTGATGCGGCCGCGCCAGAGATCGTCGGCCTCGGATTCGTTTTTTGGCCACGGCGCTTTTTGCCGGGTCAAGTCAATGGTACCATCAGTCTTGAAATCGGATGGCTGCTTTAGCAGTTCCTTAATCTTAGCGACCCGGTCATCGACTCGCTTTTGGTAAACATCGTAAATTTCGTAGGCCGGTTTGAGGTTCCCCAGAAGGATGTCGTCATCCAGGGATGTGCCGTATTTCTCGTAAATCGCATCCACATCTTCCTGAGTAAAAAAGAGATGGCTAAAATCGAGAATCTCAAGGTAAGTGCGCAGAATCCTGCGCGACATTTCATCGTTGAGTTGTCGGTGGGTATAATGACCTTCCTCGAGCAGGCGCCCGACGGAGATGCAAATATTTTCGAGGTCCGATTTCGCGAACAGGGTCGGCGTCGCGACACTGACCAACGAAATCGCCGCGATCGCAGCAGAAAGACGAAACCGTAACTTCATTCCCTAAAAAAGAGGTTCTCTATAGTCGCAGACGGGCCACGGGAATGCAAGAACCCTCCTTGATTCGCCGAGCCCGCAGCGATTAAAGACAATCGAGCCGCCCGAACATTCAAAAATGCCTTCGAATTAATATCCGCCAGCCAAATCGCATGAGATATGAGACATATTGCGGCGGAATCTTTGAGACGAATTGCTATCTCTGGCACGCCCCGGACGGTGCAATCCTGTTTGATGCGCCAGACGGGTGTTGTGAGTGGCTCCAGCGCAACCGCGTCGAACTGAAGCTTCTTTTGCTCACACACGGGCATATCGACCACATCGCCGATCTCGCGAAAATTAAGGAAACATTTGCCTGCCACGTTGGATGTCATCCAGAAACGCTGCCGATGATCTCCGATCCGAATTTTTTTCGCCATTATGGCTTCGGCTTCGACATCAAAGCCGTCCAACCAGATTTTTTCATCGACGAAACGGCTGAGGGCGACTTCCTAGGCGCGGAATTTCAAGTGTTCGAAGTGCCCGGGCATTGCCCGGGTAGCCTTTGCTTCTTTTACCCTGCTGAAAAGGTTTTAATCGGCGGTGACGTACTCTTTGCCGGCGGAGTCGGCCGCTGGGATCTACCAGGCGGCGACAGTGGCCTGCTTTTTCGGGGAATCAAATCCAAGCTTTTCCCCTTAGGAAACGAGGTGACGGTGCTGCCAGGGCACGGTCCGCCGACAACTATTGGCGAAGAACGCGCGACAAATCCTTTCGTCAGCTAGGCTGTGCCGACAGGGCGAGAAAGCAAAAGATCACAATATCTTGCACCATATGAATGCCGAGAGCCCATCCAACCCCCCGCGTTTCCACCATACTCTTGGCCCAAATCCAACCGGCAATCGTCGCCATTGCCACGCCGATCGATCCGGAGGGCTGGCCGAAATAATGGCCTACACCAAAAAAGATTGCGGTCAACCAAAGCGCTTCCCGTGGCGGAAGAGCGTTTCGCAGATGAGCGAGCGGAACGCAGCGAAACTGAAACTCCTCGTTTGCGGCATTGAGTCCAGCCGTGGCCATCGCCCAGGGGAGAAGCTGCCAGAGACGTGGCAGCTGACCGAAATCGGGTCGGAGGGTGAAAAACAGAAACACTGGCAAGGCAACACCGAAAAGGACGAGCAACTGTGGACCGAGTCGAGTCCACGGAATCGGTTTACGAAACCACAGAAGCCGTTCCGGTCGCGCTGGCGCGCTGAGATGACCGATGCGCAAGAACAGATCCTCTCGGGAGAATCCGCGGCCGATGAATGTGCTAAGGAGAAGTAGCGCCCCGAGGGCGAGGAGGAGACGTTCGAGAAATTGTTGCGCACCCCAGCTGGTATTGGCAATTGCGTGATGGAGCGGAGCCCAATCATCCAACATTGGCGCGATGGCGAGCCAACCAAGGCGAACAATCGCGATGGTTAAGAGAAAACCGGTCAGCGGCTTTAATCGAGGCGACCGATCGGCGACGATTGCCACGAGCACGAGCAGGATCGTTTGCGTCACCGGCAACAAGTAAGGCGAGCCATGTCCCGCAACCTGGTTGATGATGTTCGGAATAGCGCTACCGATCAGCATGGCGCCCCACGCCACCGCCCGGCGCAATGGATCCGGACGAGCAGTCGCATCGGCCAACCCGGCGCTGTCTCTCCTAGGGTCGGTTTTCGGAGGAAAAACCTGCTCGCGGGCCGACGTCAACATTGAGAGGCAAATAAGCAAGCGCCGCACCCAGCGCGTTGAGTTCGGGGAGATCCGCGATTACCTGGCGCAGCAAGCCGATCGCCGCGGGAACGTGTCTCAGGAAAGATCGATTGCCTTTTGCCAATCCAAGAAAGCCGTATGCTCCAAGCGCTTGCATGAGGCGTTGCATCGCACAAAACCGAAGCCGCTCGCGCAGGCCGGTCTCATTCCGCCTCAAATCCCGGCGTTCCAAATAGTACAACAGAAGCTTATCACGCTCATCCGACGTGAGATGCACGTAAGGATCGAACAATAACGAAGCCAAATCGTATTCAGCCAGCCCCGGACGCATTCCTTGGAAGTCGATCAGGTGGGCCTGCCCATTGCGTACAATGATGTTTTGGGACTGGAAATCGCGATGGACGAGAACACGAGGCTGCGAAGCGAGCTCGTTCGCTATCCGGTGCAGCGCCGGCAATGACATCAGCTTGTCTCGTATCGCTTCATTAAGGTGAAAGATCCGCCCGAGGCAGTTTTCGAAGAAATAGTTTTGCTCCCATTGATAAAGCGCAGAGTTGAATTCTGGAGGCATTTCGCCCCGCAGCTCACTCCAATCGGCTTCGGGCAAATCATGCAGCTTCGCGATTTCATCGAGTACCGATTGGTAGAGCGCGTTGCGGGTCAACCAATCGTCATCACGGAAACTGAAGAGGTCAGTTTCGCCTAGGTCCTCGATCCAGATCAGGCCCTCTTTTGGGTCATGAAAATAAACTTTCGGAGCTCGAATACGATGGGCAGCGAGAAACTCGGCGATGCGGACGTAGTGCCGGTTTTCTTCGCGTTCAAGATTATATTTGACCAGGACGAGCGACTGGTCGGTTGAGCATCGGACCCGATAAAAGCGGCGATCCGAACCACCTTTTTCAATTGCGCTGATTTCGATCCGGCCTGAGCTAAATGCCGGCAGCCGAAGTCGTGTCTGGCGCAGGAGCAAATCGGTCTGCATTTCAAATTATGGCGTCGCGCAAGGTTCCTTCAGCCGTTCGATGGGTGCGGACAATACAATTTTCCAGTACACTTCGAGAAGCAATTTGTGCACCGGGCCAGACGATGGTGTTGCGTAGTCTCACGCGTTCCTCGACCCGGCAATTGGCTCCGAGCGAATAAAAACCGGAAAGAGTCGTGGTCGAATCGATCATAGCGCTCGGCGCCCGGCGGATCGGCCAGTGGTGATTAGGATCGAGGTAAGCAGGTTTCCACTGCTCCTCGCAAACCACTCGATGAACTTCGAGATATTCCTTGGCAGAACCGATATTGAACCACTTGCCATCATTGACCACAACGCCGCCGATCCTTTCACCTTTTTTTATAGCCTCGACCAGCGTGGGGATGAATGAGACCGACCCGCCCGAAGGAATGCGCGAGATGATTTGTGGATTCCAAACGGAGACGTTTGCAAAGTCATACTCCGCCGCCTCTTCCTCTTTCCCGCCAATATTGACGATACGCCCACCTTGCAATCCAATGGTGGGCGGAAAATGCGTGTTTCTCAGCGCAAGAGTGACGTCATTCCCTGCGCGGGCATGCTCTTCGAATAATGGTGTTAACTCGAAATCGGTCAGAATGTCTCCGCTGTAAACAACAAACGGTTCGCTCCGGAAGAAGCGGTGGGCATTCTTAATTCCTCCTCCAGTGCCAAGGATTTCCGGCTCATGAAGGAAAAGAATACGCCTACCGCGGTAAAGCGATTCCGGAAACACATCAACGAATCGTTCCGGCAAGCGATGAGTGTTGACGACTAGCTTGTCGCAGCCAGCAGCCAGGAGATGATCGAACGCGAAAGTGATGAGCGGCTTTTGAAAAATCGGCACGAGCGGTTTCGGCAAATCATCTGTCAGTGGCCGCAGTCGCATGCCAAGACCGGCCCCGAGAACGAAAGCTTGCGTGATCAGGGGCATTTCATTGCTGCCTCTGTCGTTCGCGCTCCAATCGTGCCGCGCTTGTGCTCAGGTTTGTGCCGGCTAACAATTCCGACATGGCTGAAGAAACGGTCTGGCGCGGGACGTCATCCCAAATCAAGAATCTCGGCATTTTCGTTCTTTGCATCCTGGGGTGTGGCGTGGTGATCGTGATCTTCGCCCTGGTCTGGCGCGGTGGTTCGCCTGAAGTGCAAAGGCTAAGCCCGCACATTTTGTGGCTGGCGATCCTGCCGATCTTCATCGCCCTCGCTCGTTATCTCCAGACCAAAAATAAAGTCTATGAATTAACCACGGAGCGGCTCAAAACAACCGAAGGTGTTTTTAGCAAAATCACCGATACGCTCGAGCTTTATCGAGTGAAGGACCTCGAGATGCGCCAACCATTTTGGTCTCGAATGTGCGGACTCGAAAACGTGCGCATTAACACCTCGGATGTTTCTACTCCCTTTGTCCTGATCGATTCCGTCCCGATCGCGCTTGGTTTGGGTGACAAAATTCGGAACGCGGTCGAAAACGTGCGCTTACAAAAGCGCGTCCGCGAAATCGATATCGAGTGAAAGATCAACCGCCTTTTAGATAGAGACGGCGTGTGCCGAAATCGATGATCCCATGATGGCGCCGCAAGAGCTCGCCACCGAGTAACCCCGCTACGGGCCGTTTTCCTTCCAGTAAACCGCCATGGATCAG
>QHNU01000072.1:0-1332 GCA_003218525.1 Verrucomicrobiota bacterium | reverse complement strand
CATTAATTGTGCGGGCGCACCGTTAATCGCGCCATCGACGTAAAGATTATAACCATCGCTCACATGGAACGGCACGCTATGAAAGCCGCTGTAGTCCATCCCGGGGGTGGTCTCCTCCGATTGCGGCTCCATGTTTAGAATGAGGAGCTGACGTTGGCAGTCGAGCACCGCGCGTGTGGGAAAAAGAATGTCGGCGCCCAGAATCCCATCGATCTCCTGCTCGCCGCGAATGCGGGCGGCGCGACTTTCCGGGCCGAGGTTAATCGCCACCATCGGCTCGTCGACAAGATTGAGCGCACCGATCCGCAACGATTTGGCAATGCCAACAGCATTGAAGGCCCCATTAATCATCAGCCGAGGCGGCAATTTCGACGTACCCGGTATTGGGCTCAGCCCGTAATGCTGACGACGGCTGGTTGCGATCGCGCTGACGGGCGCACCGGTGTCGACGCCGAGCATCGCAGACTTACCGTTGATAAATACCCGAACAATGAGGTGATTTTGCGGCGACCGCTGGAGGGAGAGCGCTTCGAATTGTGGGCTGACGTTGCGGGTCGACCCGGCAGCGGCGGAGGGAGACAGAGCAAGCGCTTGGAACCCGCCGGTGATGGCGCCAATCAGTAGCACCAGCAATGTTTTGGAAAAGCGGGCACGGTTAAGGCTCATTATCGGCGGAGAATAGCATGTTGTGGGCTACGAGGGAATGAACTGCAACGGGATTGCACCCAAACGGCCAACCCGCTAAATGAGCAAAATCATGAAGCCGTTTGCCGATTCGATTCCGCCAATTGACACAGAGAACAAACTCATTCGCGGGCTCGGCCTGCTCGATTCGACGATGCTCGTTGCGGGCTCGATGATTGGTTCGGGCATCTTCATTGTATCGTCAATCATTGCGCGGCAGGTCGGCGCGCCCGGCTGGTTACTTGTGGTTTGGATTGTGACTGGCCTACTCACGTTAGTGGCGGCGCTCTCGTACGGCGAGCTCGCGGCGATGATGCCGAAGGCGGGTGGGCAGTACGTTTATTTGCGCGAAGCGTTCTCCCCCCTCTGGGGTTTTCTCTACGGCTGGACGTTGTTCCTTGTCATCCAGACGGGAACGATAGCCGCGGTCGCCGTCGGCTTCTCGCGCTACATGGGGGTGCTAATCCCCTGGGTTTCCGAATCAAACTACCTGGTTGTACCGATTCGCCTCGGCGGTTATGCCCTCTCGCTGTCGACGGCGCAACTCGTCGGCCTGTTGCTTATCGCGCTGCTCACGTTCACGAACACTCTCGGGCTGAAGCTCGGTAAAATTGTGCAGAACGTTTTCACAACCGCCAAGACGGGTGC
>QHNU01000148.1 GCA_003218525.1 Verrucomicrobiota bacterium | reverse complement strand
TGTGGATGGCTTTCTTGGCTTGGACATCCTAATACGTCACAAAGCGGTAATTAACTGCCGGACAAAATTGATTTTCTTTAAAGTCGATCGGTCTCGTCCTCTGCAACTCGCTTCGGTTGCGCTTTCGGAGAAATTTACGAAGATCCCGCTGCGCCGTGAAAAAAATGGCGCCCTTACGGTACCCTGTTCGATTCATCGGCAAGCCGGTCGTCTGCTCGTTGATACGGGTGCGTTTGTTACGGTGTTCGACGAAGGCCTGTTGAAATCGTTTGGGATTGCATTGCAGCCAACACGGGTCTCTGCGCATTTCACTAGCGGTGTGGCGCGGAAAATTAGTGCCGGACAGATCAACGACCTCACGATCGGTAATTTTAGAGTACCACCTGAAAAACTCGGTGCGGCCGTGTTACCTAACTTCGCGCTCGAGCAGGGCAATACACATATCAATGGAATCTTGGGGATGGATTTGCTCTTCATCTGTCATGGCATCATTGATTTTGACAGTATGGATCTGTTTTTGAAATAGCTCCTGACACATTTATCCGGTTGATCGCAACATCATCCGTGGCAACGTCGCGCGATTTTTTCCTTTCGTAATTACTAAGACATTGCTCTTTGTTCGCCGATGACTGCGACGCAGGATCGGCGTGTAAGTACGCGCGCGACGGGAATCGTCGGCATTGCGATCTTGTCGAGTCGCGTCCTGGGTCTCATTCGCGAAGTAGTGATTGCGTCCCTTTTCGGCGCCACGCGTAACATGGACGCGTTTCTAACCGCGTTTCGTGCCCCGAACATGTTGCGCGACCTATTTGCCGAAGGCGCGCTTTCGACTGCGTTTGTCACTACCTTTTCCCGCCGGATCGCAACCGAAGGTGATACCTCCGCATGGCGACTGGCGAGCAAAGTCGCGACCCTCACCGTGGTGTTTATGAGCGCCATTGTTGTCCTCGGCATAATTTTCGCGCCGCAGGTGATCGCCGTTCTCGCGCCAGGATTCGCCCCGGAAAAGACGGAGCTAACCATTCTGCTCACCCGAATCATGTTTCCTTTCATTTTGCTCGTGTCTCTTGCCGCGCTCGCGATGGGAATGCTCAACGCCAAGAACGTTTTCGGAATACCAGCGATGGCATCGAGCTTTTTTAACCTTGGTTCCATCATTGGCGGTGTTGTCCTCTGCTACTGGCTCGATCCGCAGCCGGACTGGCGTCACCCTCATTTTGGTGAACGGGGGCTAATCGCATTGGCAATTGCGACTTTAATCGGCGGTTTGCTTCAACTGCTGGTGCAATTTCCACCGCTCAAGCGTGTCGGATTCAGGTTTCGCCCTGATTTTTCCTGGAGCGATCCGGGCGTCAGAACAATTCTGACCTTGATGGGACCGGCAGCAATCGCTGCCAGCGCCGTGCAGGTAAACGTGGCGGTGAACAGCGGCTTCGCCTCAGCTCTCGGGGACGGTCCTATGACGTGGCTGAACATCGCATTTCGTTTAATGCAACTTCCGCTGGGTCTATTCGGCGTGGCCGTGGCCACGGTTACGTTGCCGCTCGTCTCGCGTAGCGCTGCCCTTGGGAATATGGCGGAATTTCGCTCGGCGCTGTCGCATTCACTCCGCCTCGTCATGCTCCTGACCGTTCCGTCGGCAATCGGTCTGATCATCCTGGCCGATCCGATCATCAGCTTGATTTACGAGCATGGCCGCTTCACGTCGCTCGCAACGATTCAGACGGCCGCCGCCTTGCGTTTCTACGCCATCGGTTTGGTCGGATATTCGGCGGTCAAAGTGCTGGCGCCTGCATTCTATGCGCTAGACAAACGTCATCTGCCGATGCTGGTGAGTCTGCTTTCGATTGCAGTCAATTTCGGCCTCAATTGGTTTTTTGCCTTTCAGCTCAAAATCGGCCACCGCGGCCTTGCCCTCTCGACCAGCATCGTCGCGATCATAAATTTTCTTCTCCTCTATATAATGATGCGGCGCTATACCGGCCGACTCGAAACGAGCGCTCTCGTCGCGACATTCTTGAAATTATCTGTAGCAGGCGCGCTTCTCGGTCTCGTTTGTTACGGGGCGCATGTTCTATTTTTTCGCCAACTGTTCGCTCTACGCATCTGGCAAAAGGCGATTGATCTGTTGATAACAATTCCCATCGCAGCGATCGTATTTTTCGGAGCGGCTTATGCTCTCCGCGTAGGGGAAATCCAGGATCTCGTTATGTTATTGCGACGTCGGCTGGGCCGTTGAGCGCGAGTCGCTCCCTCGAGTTTAAGATGGACGACACGGAGATCGTCCCTCGTATTTATCAGCCAAGCGCCTGATCCAGATCGGCGATCAAATCATCGTGATGTTCCAGTCCCACCGATAAACGCAACAATCCCTTCGGTGCGCGGGTGGCGGGCCCCTCAATCGAGGCGCGATGCTCGATTAAGCTTTCCACGCCGCCCAAGCTGGTTGCCCGAATAAAAATCTTTGTCTTGGCTGCCACTTTCATGGCTGTTTCCTGCTCGCCTTTGACTTCGAATGAAAGCATTCCGGAGAACTCTCGCATTTGTGCCAAGGCGGTCTCGTGCGCCGGGTGCGTGGGTAAGCCAGGGTAATAGACGCGATTTACTTGCGGATGAGCAGCGAGAAACCTCGCTATTGCGAGCGCGTTCTGCGAATGTGCGCGCATTCGCCACGGTAGGGTACGCAGACCGCGAAGTACGAGCCAGCAATCAAAGGGTGAGGGGACAGCGCCACCTTCGCCCTGAATACCCCGAATCTTGCCAAACAATTCGGTTTCTTCCCTCCCGATTACGATACCGCCCAGAACGTCGCAATGGCCGCCAATGTATTTTGTAGTCGAATGTAGAATGACATCGACGCCGAAGTCGAACGGCCGCTGCAGCCCCGGCGCCCAGGTATTGTCACAAACGGAGATCGCACCGGCGGCGCGCGCACGTTCGGCGATCTTTTCGATATCGACAATCTTTAGCAGCGGATTAGAGGGGGTCTCGATCCAGACGAGCCGCGGTTTGCGTGCAAACGCTCGATCAACTTCGGCCGGAACAGTCATATCGACGAAGTCCGCTTCAATTCCCCAGCGCACAAAAACGTCCCGCACTAACTGCGTCGTGCCGTAGTAGGCGTCAGTCTGCATGATAACGTAATCACCGGGCTTAAGTGCCTCAAAGATCGCGCTCGTAGCAGCCGAGCCGCTGGCGAAGGCTGCCGCCGTCGTGCCACCTTCAAAGGCAGAAAGCGCGTATTCCAGCGCTTCACGATTCGGATTACTTCGACGCGTATAGCTGAAGCCGCGCGAATAGCTCCCATCGGCATCGCGCTCAAACGTGGTCGAAAGGTGGATTGGGGCCGACACTGCGCCGGTGCTCGGATCGACCGAATGTCCGGCGTGGACAGCGAGAGTCTCCAGCCGTGCTTTGCGCCAATCGTTCACGCCGCGGGACTTTAGGCGGCGGGCGCTTTCCTGCCAAACCTTTCATGTTCCGCGCCGACTGATTTGTGCGATTTTCGCGCGGTGGATTCGATTTGACGCCGCGCAGCACCAAGCGCAAATACCAGTCTCCGGCGCGGTTTCCTGACACGCCTCTCTCCAATTTATGAGTTCGGCCCTGAGCATTTACGAAGATGACGACGTTTTCGCAATGGCGCGCGAGCAATTCCGCGTCATCGCCGACTATCTGCAAATTGACGTTAATAATCGCGAGCGGCTGATGTACCCGAAGCGGGCGATTGCGGTCACCTTGCCGGTGCACATGGATGACGGCAGCACGAAGACTTTTCAAGGCTATCGGGTGCAGCATCATCTGACGCTAGGTCCGACCAAAGGCGGCACGCGATTTGCCCCTTCTCTTTCCATGGGTGAGACCGCTGCCCTGGCCATGTGGATGAGCTGGAAATGCGCGTTAAACGGTTTGCCTTATGGCGGAGCGAAAGGGGGTATCGCCTGTGATCCGACAAAACTCTCGCGGAGCGAGCTGGAGGCCGTCTCCCGGCGCTACATGCAGGAGATGATCCCGTTTGTTGGACCTCACACCGACATCATGGGTCCGGACATGGGCACGAACGAACAAGTGATGGCATGGTTCATGGACACCTATTCCGTTTATCAAGGCTACGCCGTGAGCGAGATCGTGACTGGAAAACCGGTATCAATCGGCGGTACCGAAGGCCGGCGCGAAGCCACCGGCCGAGGCGTAGTTTACTTGGTAGAACGAGCAATGGACATGCTCAAAATGGACCCCGAAAAATGCACGGTAATTGTCCAGGGTTTCGGCAATGTTGGCTCCGTCGCCGCGTTATCGCTGGCGCTGAGGACCGGCCTCAAGGTTGTCGGTCTCAGTGATGCCACCGTCGCTCTCTACAATGCCAAAGGCATCGACGTGAAAGCGGCCGAGCAGCACGTGCTGAAAAAGGGAAATTTGCGGGCGTTCGATCAAGGCGATCGGATCGACCCCAACGAAATGCTTCTGCAGAAATGCGACGTGCTGGTTCCGGCCGCAGTCGATCGAGTCATCACCGAACGAAACGCAGCGAAATTGCAGTGCCGCATTCTGGCCGAAGCCGCAAACGGCCCGACCTCTCCCGAAGCAGACAGAATCCTTGATCAAAGGTGGGATGAGGTTTTTGTCATTCCCGATATTTTGTGTAACGCCGGCGGTGTCATCGTTTCCTACTTCGAGTGGGTGCAAGGTCTGCAATCATTCATGTGGAGCGAGACCGAAGTGACGGACAAACTTTTCCGCATCTTGGAACATTCTTTCACTCAGGTCATTCGCCGGGCAAAAGTGCACAAGATTTCACATCGCATGGCAGCGTTGGCGATCGGGGTCGAACGCGTGATGAAGGCCAAGGCAACACGCGGGCTTTTTCCATGAGCATGGTAGCGGGCACGGAAGCCGCCCTTTCTCTTCGCGTTTTGCTCGCGCACTCCATCGACTATGCTGGGCTATTTCCTCCGACGACACTTACCCTGGAAACCGCCCTGAAGAACCACGCGACGTACTTGCGCAGCAGCGATGCCTGGATGCTTTCCACTTTTGTGTTGCCCATCGGAAAATTCGCCGATGCAGCGTGGTTCATTTCAGAGTTCGACCAGAACTGTCCGCTTCGGATCTCTGCTCTCGGGGCGAAGACGACCAATACGATTGATTTTCTGGAGGAGCTAAAAACGGCTGTAAGGGGAATCCGCGAGTTTTCGGGCGAGTGCAAGAATTTTGTACTGATCGACCAACTCGAGATACCGCTGCCGCCAGGCGTCGAGAGGGAGACTCTGGCCAAAATGCGCGAGGTGATCGGCGACTTGCGCGTGCGCACGTTTTGGGAAGCGTTGACGGAGGACGCAGAGCGGACCATTTCGTTGTTGGCGGAGCACAATTCACGAACGAACGGGCAGCCGTTCAGTTTCAAACTACGCACGGGTGGTGTCACCCCTGATGCGTTCCCAAGCTCAATGCAGATCGCAAAGGCGCTGGTCGCGGGGGCGAGGCAAGGTGTAGCGATGAAGTTTACGGCTGGTCTTCATCATCCCATTCGGATGTTTCGCGATGAAGTGAACGCAAAAATGCAACGATTCCTCAATGTCTTAGGTGCGGGGCTCCTTGCGATCGAGCACGGTTGGGATGAGCGACAAACCTGCATCATGCTCGAGGATGAGAACGCCAACTCCTTTCATTTCGACGAGACCGTTTTTGGCTGGCGCGATTGGAAGATCAGCTCGGATAAGATCGAAAAACATCGCCGGTTCATTACCTCTTTTGGCAGCTGCAGCTTCGATGAGCCGCGCCAGGATTTGCGCGCGCTGAAATTGCTGTAGCCGCAGTTGCTTGGGCCGCGCTCGCGTCGCGCACAGACGCGACTACACTGGCGTCTTCCCACAATCTCTTACAATTCTTCCTCATGGCGCAACCGGTCCGTTCCTTCATCGAAGTGCCGCGCGATTCGCATTTCCCGATTCAAAATCTGCCCTTTGGTGTTTTTCAACCCCGACACGGCAGCCCGCGAATTGGCGTCGCCATTGGAAATCTTGTCCTCGATCTCTCAATCTTGGAGGAGCTCGGCTATCTGGACGTCGTAACGGAGGGAATAGTCGCCGGAGGAGCACGGAGACAGCGAATCTTCATGGCCCTCGGCCGACCAGCCTGGACGAGGACGCGCGAGCTTATTCAGCATTTGCTCGCAGCCGAAACCGCGACTTTGCGTGACAATACCCAGTTACGCGATCGCGTTTTTTACCAGCAGAGCGAAGTGACGATGCTTTTGCCAGCGCGCATCGGAGATTACACCGATTTCTATTCGTCCTATCATCATGCTCATAATGTCGGGACGATGTTGCGCGGGCCGGAGAATGCGCTCATGCCGAATTGGAAGTGGCTGCCGGTTGCCTATCACGGCCGCGCCAGCTCGGTTGTGATCAGCGGTACGGACGTGAAGCGGCCGCGCGGCCAAACGAAAACGTCCGAGGGCTCAGCACCGGTGTTTGGTCCGTCGCGCAGCCTCGATTTCGAGCTTGAGGCCGCATTTTTCATCGGGCCTGGAAACGAGTTGGGCAGGCCCGTTCCGATCGAGCGCGCGGAAGATCATATTTTTGGAATGGTGCTAATGAACGACTGGAGTGCGCGCGATATTCAGACTTGGGAATATCAGCCGCTCGGGCCGTTCCTGGCCAAGAATTTCTGCACCAGCATTTCGCCTTGGGTTGTCACCCTGGAGGCACTGGAACCGTTTCGAAAGCCACTCGAGCGGCAGGATCCACTCCCGCTCTCGTATTTGGACCGCGCCAATGATTCAACCTTCGACATCCATTTGGAGGCCGGTCTGCGAACTGATGCGATGCGTGAGCCTCACGTCGTCACGCGAACCAATTTTCAAAACCTCTACTGGAGTTTGGCGCAGCAAGTGGCGCATCACACTATTGGCGGCTGCAATCTCCAGACCGGTGACCTGCTGGCCAGCGGTACCATCAGCGGGCCGACCGAAGAATCCCGCGGCTGCATGCTCGAGCTAACTTGGCGCGGGGCGAATCCGCTGAAACTGCCGAGTGACGAAACGCGAAAATGGCTGGAAGACGGTGACACCCTCACGATCACCGGCTGGTGTGAAGGTGATAATTACAGAGTCGGTTTCGGTGAGGTGACCGGTCGAGTTACCGCCGCGACTTAAAAAGTGGAAGAAATATTCCTCTGCGCCGTGGCGCGATCGGCCGGAGAGAGTCTCAATCAAGGGAGGGCGCGCGATTTGCTGCTTTTCGCGGGAATACGAACTTGTTACCTTCGATGCGAATCATAGGGCGCTTCTTATGGCAGACTTTTTCTTGGCCCGCCAAATAATGATGGGTCTTCATCGCTTATGAAAAAAACTACTTCCGCCCCCACCGCGCGAATGCGGGGTCATTCGCGCGCCAACGGAGATGAGCTGGACGCTCGAGCGCTGTTGTTGGCGCTCCGCGCATTTAAGCGCGGCGATTTTTCCGCGCGTCTGCCAGAAGATTGGACCGGCCTGGCCGGCAAAGTAGCCGACAGCTTCAACGATGTTATCGGTTTGAATCAACGTATGGCGAAAGAGCTCGAGCGGATCGCCCGCGTTGTTGGCAAAGAGGGAAGGATCACTCAGCGGGCCTCCATTGGTGACGTCTCTCAATGTTGGGCCGAATCGATTGGTTCGGTTAACGCCCTGATCGGGGATCTGGTATATCCAACCAGTGAAATAGCGCGCGTCATTGGCGCAGTAGCAAAGGGCGATCTTTCCAAAACGATGGCAATCGAGTGGGACGGCCGGCCGTTGGAGGGTGAGTTCCTCCGCACTGCCAAAACAGTAAACACGATGGTCGACCAGCTCGGAGCATTTGCGTCCGAGGTAACTCGCGTTGCTCGCGAGGTCGGCACGGAAGGAAAACTGGGCGGTCAGGCCAAGGTGCGAGGTGTGGCAGGAACGTGGCGGGACCTTACCGAAAACGTCAATCTGATGGCCGGAAATCTCACCGCTCAGGTTCGCAACATCGCGACTGTGACCACTGCGGTGGCGACCGGTGATCTGACCAAGAAGATCACGGTGGACGTTAAGGGAGAGTTCCTGGAGCTGAAAGACACGGTCAACGTTATGGTCGACCAACTACGCTCATTCGCTTCGGAAGTGACCCGCGTCGCGCGCGAAGTGGGCTCCGAAGGAATCTTGGGGGGGCAGGCGAAGGTGGAGGGTGTTTCCGGCACCTGGAAAGATCTGACTGATTCAGTGAATTTCATGGCGCGCAACCTGACGGGTCAGGTGCGCAACATTGCTGAAGTAACCACAGCAGTGGCGACGGGTGATCTGTCGAAGAAAATCACGGTCGACGTCAAGGGCGAAATTCTGGAGTTGAAAAATACGATCAATACCATGGTTGATCAGCTTAGCTCATTTGCCTCGGAAGTGACGCGCGTGGCACGTGAAGTCGGCACCGAAGGAAAACTTGGCGGCCAGGCCCAGGTGAAGGGAGTGGCCGGCACGTGGAAGGATTTGACCGATTCGGTGAACTCGATGGCGCGAAATCTTACCGGCCAGGTCCGGAATATTGCCGACGTCACGACCGCGGTGGCTAATGGCGACCTTTCCAAGAAAATCACCGTTGGTGTTCGTGGCGAAATTCTCGAGCTCAAAGACACGATCAACACCATGGTCGATCAACTGCGCTCGTTTGCTTCGGAAGTGACCCGCGTCGCGCGCGAGGTTGGCACAGAAGGAAAACTGGGAGGCCAAGCCGAGGTGCAAGGTGTTGCCGGCACGTGGAAGGATTTGACCGACAACGTCAACATGATGGCCGGCAACTTGACGGCGCAGGTCCGTAACATCGCCGAAGTCACCACTGCGATCGCGAGCGGCGATTTGTCCCGCAAGATCACCGTTGACGTCAAGGGTGAGATTCTCGAAATGAAGGACACGATCAACACGCTCGTTGATCGGCTAAGCTCGTTTGCCTCCGAGGTAACGCGCGTGGCGCGCGAAGTCGGCTCGGAAGGAAAGCTGGGCGGTCAGGCTGATGTCCGCGGCGTCGCCGGAACGTGGAAGGATCTGACCGATTCAGTCAATTTCATGGCCAGCAATCTTACCGGCCAGGTGCGCAACATCGCGGATGTGACCACTGCCGTCGCGCGCGGCGACTTGTCAAAGAAGATCACCGTCGATGTCAAAGGCGAAATCTTGCAACTGAAGAACACCATTAACACCATGGTGGATCAACTGAGTTCGTTTGCCGCCGAAGTTACGCGAGTCGCGCGCGAGGTAGGCACCGAAGGGAAACTAGGCGGCCAGGCTGACGTTCAAGGCGTCGCCGGCACATGGAAGGACTTGACTGATTCGGTGAATTCCATGGCCGGGAACCTTACCGGGCAGGTTCGCAACATCGCCGAAGTGACTACGGCAGTGGCAAATGGCGATCTGTCCAAGAAAATTACCGTCCAGGTTCGCGGTGAGATTTTGCAGTTGAAAGACACGATTAACACCATGGTCGATCAGCTCCGCTCCTTCGCGTCGGAAGTGACGCGCGTGGCTCGTGAAGTAGGTAGCGAAGGAAAGCTGGGCGGCCAGGCCGATGTGCGCGGCGTCGCCGGAACGTGGAAGGATTTGACCGATTCGGTGAATTCCATGGCCGGCAATTTAACCGCGCAGGTACGCAACATTGCTGGAGTGACCACGGCGGTCGCGCGGGGCGATCTCTCGAAGAAGATCACGGTCGATGTGAAGGGCGAGATTCTTGAGCTCAAGGACACGATCAACACCATGGTTGATCAGCTCAGCTCTTTCGCGGCGGAGGTAACGCGCGTCGCGCGTGAGGTGGGCAGCGAAGGTAAGCTCGGCGGTCAGGCCGATGTGCGTGACGTCGCCGGAACGTGGAAGGATTTGACCGATTCGGTGAATTCCATGGCCGGAAATCTCACGGGACAGGTGCGCAACATTGCTGACGTCACCACTGCGGTCGCAAACGGTGATTTGTCGAAAAAGATCACCGTCGACGTCAAAGGAGAAATCCTGGAGCTGAAAGATACGATCAACACCATGGTCGATCAATTGCGCTCATTTGCTTCGGAAGTAACCCGGGTGGCGCGCGAGGTTGGTTCGGAGGGTTCCCTTGGCGGTCAAGCGCGGGTAGAAGGCGTCTCCGGAACTTGGAAGGACCTGACCGATTCGGTGAATTTCATGGCCAGCAACCTTACCACCCAGGTGCGCAACATCGCTGCCGTTACGACGGCCGTAGCAACGGGCGATCTTTCCAAAAAAATCACGGTCGATGTGAAGGGCGAGGTTTTGGAATTGAAGAACACCGTCAACACGATGGTGGACCAGCTCAATTCTTTTGCATCGGAAGTTACCCGAGTGGCGCGAGAAGTTGGAACGGAAGGCAGACTCGGTGGCCAGGCAGTAGTAAAAGGCGTGGGCGGCACTTGGAAAGATCTGACCGATTCGGTGAATTTCATGGCCGGCAATCTGACTGATCAAGTGCGCGGTATTGCCAAGGTGGTGACCGCGGTCGCTAACGGTGATCTAAAACGAAAGCTACTGGTCGAAGCCAAAGGCGAGATCGCCGCCCTGGCGGACACGATCAATAGCATGACCGACACGCTCGCCACTTTCGCTGATCAGGTCACGACTGTGGCCCGCGAAGTGGGTGTGGAAGGAAAGCTCGGAGGGCAGGCAAATGTTCCAGGCGCAGCCGGCACCTGGCGCGATTTGACGGACAACGTCAATCAACTGGCCGGTAATCTCACCTCTCAGCTGCGGGCGATCGCCGATGTGGCGACGGCCGTTACCAAAGGCGATCTGACACGGTCGATTCAAGTGGCTGCGCAAGGCGAAGTCGCCTTCGTCAAGGACAACATTAACGAGATGATCCGAAACTTGAAG
>QHNU01000147.1 GCA_003218525.1 Verrucomicrobiota bacterium | reverse complement strand
TTGTACGCAGCGGCTGGAAGAGAAACTGGCGCGGAGCGGTGAACGTTTCTTAAAAAAATTAAGCGAATCATCCGGGGATAAAGCCTAACTGCTCTCTTAACACCTTTGGACGCAATGTAGTCGCCTTACTCTGTCGAGGGACACCGAGTCGGCGACTGAGCGCCGTGGTTACAATGACCGATTCCGCTCGTGGCCGCGAACCGCTTTCCTTGCAGATCAACATATCGACATATCATGATATGTAGATTTGTTTCTTGAAGCCGGCACGGAAACTGGTTTCTTTCTCTCCATGGCAAATCCGCTTCATCCCTTCGAAGCCCTCCTTCGACGCCGGGTTGTGGTCCTCGACGGCGCCATGGGAACCACTTTGCAGCGGCTTGGTCTGACCGAAGCGGATTTTCGCGGCCAGCGTTTTCGTGATTGGAAAGGCAAAGATCTCAAAGGCGGGATCGAACTCCTTTTGCTCACCCAGCCGCACCTGGTTCGACAAGTGCATGAAGAATACCTCCGGGCTGGCGCTGACGTAGTGGAGACGAACACGTTCAGCGCCACGACCATCGGTCTGCACGAGTTCCTATTTGCCGGCACGCCGCAAAATGGCCGGAAGGATCCAGAATTTTTTGAGCGAGTGGTTAGGGACGCAAATCTACGCCAGACCGCGCACGAGATGAATTTGGCTGCGGCTCGGCTTGCCCGGGAGGCCGCCGATCGCGTGGGAAATGAGACGGGCGAACGACGCTTCGTCGCCGGCGCGCTCGGCCCGCTGCCCGTCACCGCCTCGCTTTCGCCGGACGTAAACGACCCGGGATTTCGGGCGATCACATTCGACCAAATCCGCCAAAGTTACCGCGATCAAATCGACGGCTTGCTGGAAGGTGGCGTCGATCTCCTGATGGTGGAAACGATTTTCGACACCCTGAATGCGAAGGCAGCGCTCTTTGCCATCGCCGAAGCTTTTGAAGAAAGCGGACGCACCATTCCGCTCGTTATTTCCGGCACGGTCACCGACCGCTCCGGGCGAATATTGAGTGGGCAAACAGTGGAAGCGTTCTTGAATTCCATCGAGCATGCGCGGCCGCTCGTAATCGGTCTCAATTGCGCGCTTGGTCCCGACGAAATGGAACCATTCTTAGAGGAGCTCGCGCACACGAGTTCGACGTTTGTCAGCGCCTATCCAAACGCAGGACTGCCCGATCCGCTTTCCGAAACTGGATTTCCTGAAACCGCTGAAACGTTCGCCCCGAAAGTTTTGAAATGGGTGCAAAACAGATGGCTTAACATGGTTGGCGGCTGCTGTGGAACGACCCCTGCGCACATCGCGGCCTTTGCGAAACAAGCGCGGGAATTGCCGCCACGTGCCATAAAAGAGCGGATCGGAGGGACGACCTCCGTGTCGTCCCCGGATTCAGCAAGCGCGCCCCTCCGGTTATCAGGTCTGGAGCCGCTCAATATCACGCCCGACTTTGGGTTTGTTGTAATCGGGGAGCGCACCAACATTACCGGCTCGCCAAAATTTTCGAAACTGATTTTGGCTGATGACCTTGAAGGCGCACTGTCCATCGCAAGACAACAAGTTGGTGGCGGAGCCAATGTAATCGACGTCAACCTCGATGAGGGGATGCTCGATTCCGAAGCGGCGATGACGCGCTTTTTGAAACTGATTGGCAGCGAGCCGGAAATCGCACGCATACCGGTGATGATCGACAGCTCGAAGTGGACTGTAATCGAAGCAGGATTGAAATGCGTGCAGGGCAAATCGGTCGTCAATTCAATTTCTCTCAAGAACGGAGAAGAGGAATTTCTGCGACAGGCGCGCTTGATCCGACATTACGGCGCGGCCGCTATCGCGATGGCGTTCGATGAACGCGGTCAGGCTGATACTTTTGAGCGCCGGACCGAAATTTGTCGTCGCGCTTATGACTTATTGACGAAGCGTGCCGGCTTCCGCGCCAACGATATCATTTTTGATCCAAATGTTCTCACGGTCGCGACCGGCCTGGACGAGCATCGCAATTACGCCGTCGATTTTATCGAAGCGACCCGCTGGATTAAAGCCAATCTGCCCGGCGCGCGGGTGAGCGGCGGGATCAGCAACGTTTCGTTTTCCTTTCGCGGAAACAACACCGTGCGCGAAGCGATGCACGCTGCGTTTTTGTATCACGCCATTCGTGCCGGACTCGACATGGGAATCGTGAACGCCGGTCAACTCGCCGTTTACGAAGAGATCGAACCGGAATTGCGCGAACGGGTCGAAGACGTTCTGCTGAATCGCCGCGCCGACGCGACCGAACGGCTGGTGGACTTCGCCGGACGAGTGAAGGCAAAAAATAAAACACCAGTTGAAGAAAAGGCATGGCGCAGCACCTCAGTCGAGGAACGGCTCACTCATGCGCTCGTGCACGGCATTGTTGACTACATCGAGCCCGATACCGAGGAAGCGCGCCTAAAGTTTTCGCGACCGCTGGAAGTGATCGAAGGCCCATTAATGGCCGGCATGAGTGTGGTCGGTGATTTATTCGGCGCCGGGAAAATGTTTTTGCCGCAAGTGGTAAAGTCGGCCCGCGTCATGAAAAAGGCTGTTGCCTATTTGATGCCGTTCATGGAAGCGGAAAAAACGGCAGCCTCCAAACCGCAGGCGCGGATCGTGATGGCAACGGTGAAAGGCGATGTGCACGACATCGGCAAAAACATCGTTGGGGTCGTGCTCCAATGTAACAACTATGAAGTGATCGATTTGGGGGTGATGGTGCCGGCGGCAAAGATTTTGGAGACAGCGCGCTCGATCAACGCCGACGTCATCGGTTTAAGCGGCCTGATCACGCCCTCACTCGACGAGATGGTCCACGTCGCCCAGGAAATGGAGCGGGAAGCCTTTCGAGTACCGTTGCTGATTGGCGGCGCGACGACGAGCCGGGCGCATACTGCGGTTAAAATTGCGCCACACTATCGTGCCAGCACCGTGCACGTGCTCGACGCATCGCGTGCGGTCGGGGTCGTCAACAAGTTGGTAAATCCAAATTCGTCGCGTTTATTCGATCAGGAGACCCGCGCAGATTACGAGCGGTTGCGCGCTGAACATTCCGCGAAAATTGGGCAGCGTGACTTGTTGCCGCTGGCGGAAGCGCGTGCCAAGGCACCGCAGTTCGATTGGAAAGATTATTCGCCGCCGAAACCGGAATTCACCGGCACTCGCGTGATCGAGCCGGATCTTAACACTCTTATTGAATACATCGATTGGTCGCCCTTTTTCCATACCTGGGAATTACGCGGCCGTTACCCGGCGATCTTGGACGATTCGGCGATTGGCCAGCAGGCGCGCGAATTGTTTGCGGACGCACAACAATTGCTTGAAAAAATCGTCGCCGAAAAACTACTGACCGCGCGGGGCGTGATCGGATTTTGGCCAGCCCATGCCGTCGGTGACGACGTGGAACTCATCACCGAGGATTCTCGAACGCATCCTCTTACAACGCTTCATTTTTTGCGTCAGCAGATGCGCAAACCGGCCGATCAGAGAAATCATTGTCTGGCCGACTACATTGCCCCGAAAATTGCAAATGCCCCTGATTACATCGGCGGTTTTGCCGTGACCGCGGGAATCGGAGCGGACGAAGCCGCGAAGAATTTTTCGGCGGCGTATGACGATTACAGCGCGATCATGTTGAAAGCATTAGCAGATCGATTGGCCGAAGCGTTCGCAGAATACGCCCATAAGCTCGCGCGTGATTCGTGGGGCTTCGGTCGGACTGAAAACTTATCGACCGATGATTTGATCCGCGAAAAATATCGCGGGATTCGGCCAGCTGCGGGCTATCCGGCGTCGCCCGAGCATGCGGAGAAGCGCACGCTGTTTGATCTCTTGCAGGCGGAGAAACGCTGCGGAATTTTGCTCACGGAATCCTTCGCAATGCATCCAGGGGCAAGCGTCAGCGGGCTTTATTTTTCGCATCCGGAGTCCAAATATTTTGGCGTTGGAAAAATTGGGCCCGATCAAGTAGCCGACTACGCCGCCAGGACCGGATCATCAATTCAATTAGTCGAGAAGCGACTCGCCCCTAATCTGGCTTATGAGCCGAAATAGCGTCGGAGCTGTAGCGACGGCGCTCTGTCGCCGTAATCGAGTATTTTTGCACCGAAACGCTCGACCGAGCGAGGCGACTACAACACAACGGAGATAACGCGATCCGGCCTCTCTAAACATATTCTGGATGCGCCCAGGAACCAGGCGTGCTACAGACTCGCGTTGACGGGGCGTAGCTTAGCTTGGTAGAGCGCGTGGTTTGGGACCACGAGGTCGCAGGTTCAAATCCTGTCGCCCCGACGCCATCTATGTTTTACGTGTATGTGTTAAAAAACCAGAAGACCGGACGACGGTACATCGGTTCTTGCCGGTCCATTGTGGACCGTCTGCATCGCCACAACAGCGGTCAATCAAAAGCTACCCGACACGGCATGCCCTGGAGCCTGGTTCACAGCGAAAGTTTCCGAACACGGACCGAAGCCGTGCGAAGGGAAATGTTTTACAAGACAGGACGAGGGCGTGATGAACTTGAGTGATTGACCCGAGCGGTCGCTGCGGCGACAGGTCGCAGGTTCAAATCCTGTCGTCCCGATACCCCCTATTCCTCCGTTAAACAAGGCAAAATGCGAGCGGCGCATAGTCTTTGCCTACCCAAAAGCGACCGATCTTCCGTTTGGAGATGTAAACTTTCTTTACCGTTCCCCTCACCCTACGCTCTCCTGAGGGAGGGGAGGACGCGCCAGCGCCTAGTGAAGGGACAACGAATTTGTTAGTTGGCTGCTTGGCACGCTGATCTAAGTGATCGTTCACCGTGGATTTTATCGATGGCAAGCTTTTTTGCGATGTTTTTTGCGATGCAAAAAAGGCGGAAGTTGGCAGACGTGCTGAATAGAGCGGACACCGTGGCGCCAAGTCGCAGATTCAAGTCTCGTCGCCCTGATATGGTTGATGTTTTACGTCCCTGTGTTAAAGAGCCAAAAGACCGGCGGCGTACGTCGTTCCTGCCAGAAGCGTGGCAAACGCTTGAATTGTCACGATACCGGTGTCGCAAAGGCTATGAAGCATGGCATGCCCGCCGCTGTTAACCCTAGTAATAATCGCGCAACATTTTCAGAACAGTGAGAACATTCTTTTTCCTGATTATTTTTGAAGTTTTGATTACCTCGACCGTGTTTGCTCAAAACCATGGCTCACCGTCGGGTCGTGGCGACTTCGGCGGCATATTGATCGCGCAAGCTGCCGTTTCCAATACGACCAATTCTCGAGACCAAGTTGCCCCGCAGATCCTGCCCCCGTTGCCAGAGAGCGAGCCACCCGTGGCGCCGCCCACTCCGAAAATCCCTTCCCTCGAGGAATTGGATCAAATGTTCAAGCCATCATCGCTCGGAAAAGAAGCCGACGAAGCGCGTTTACATCAGCAGTGGCGCGAGCTCTCGAACAAAACCATCAATGATTCCGATCTGGTAGCAGCGCGCGCTCATGCTGAAGCAGCGCCGACCGATCTCGTTAAGCGACAACACTTACGCGCCTATTACACAATGTTCTACGATCGAATGCGGGCGAAGGCACAAACACCCGAGCTGAAGAACTTCATTGACGCCAAAAAAGCGCAACATCTGGGCGCTTTGGCCCAAAATCGGGTTCGACCAAGTCCCTCGCCGGCTGCCACCGCACGTTAGCGTTGCCGGGCGAAAGTCTCTGGGTAAACTTCGACGCACTCTGGCGCGTTCGTCTAGTGGTTAGGACACAGCCCTCTCAAGGCTGGTGCACGGGTTCGACTCCCGTACGCGCTGCGATTCGCTACTCCGGGGGACTAACTAGCTTAAATTGCAGTTTCGTACACGCATGAGCACGCGAATCATTCAGGTCCGACCGTCACGCAACTCGCGCTGGAAAAAGAAAGGCGACTGGGAAGTTTTCGAGGCTGAAGGCGTTTGTCCGGTCTGGTGCGGTGAAAATGGCCGACAAAACGCGTTGGAGTACGCACGGCAGCGCATGGGTTATGGTCGCTGCGACCTTCAGGCGCTCGACGACAATTGGAACGTTGTTGAGACGATCACCAATGAGGGATTGAAGGCGGTAGTCTGACGGACAGGTTTGTCAGGCGGCGAGAAACACGGCAACAGCGGGAACTCCGGCCGGCTCTCTATGTCGGTGGCGCAACGCCGTAGCGCTCAAGAGCTACTGCCACTCTTCGCCGCTTGGCAGCGAGTCAACTGGCTTGCAGTCCATCGGTTCAACGAAAAACAGCTCTCGGGGCATTCACTTTTGGTAACGCAGTGGGATAGGCGACTAATCCCGTCTAAACGGAGACTTTGACTTTCAGTCGCCTTGCAACTCGACGCAGATCATTCAGAAGAATTTCCATGTCATGCGAAGTCGTACGGTAGTTCATGACGCAACCACGCAATGCGAATCGACCGTGAATTAGCGCGTTCGAAAGATATGAACTGCCGTCGCGCTGTAGTTCGACAAGTAGGCGCTCATTCATGGAATCAAGCTCCTCATTAACCTGCCTGCGGGTATTTTCATTCGCGCTGGCCAATGCTTGTTTCATTCGCACTGGCAGGTGGCGGAAACAGAAAATGGATAGCTCAACCGGCGCAAGCATTTCGAAATCATCACTCGCCTGCACCAATTGCTCGAAATGTCTCGCGCACGCCAGATCCTTTTCAATCGCTTTACTGAGCGTACGAACACCGACGCTTTTGAGCAGCATCCAGACTTTCAGTGCTCGGAACCGACGCGATAGCTCCGGCCCGTAATCCCAGAAAGCGAACGCTTCCTCCGCCTCCTGCGCAATCACTCGCGTATACTCGGCTTCATGCGCGAAGGTAGCGCGCGCCGTCTCCGGGGCGCGATACAAGATGCAGCCGCAATCGACTGGAAGATAAAGCCATTTGTGTGGATCGAGTGCAACCGAGTCGGCCTTATCAATGGAATGAAAGAGAGGTCGCACGGATTTCGCCATTGCCGCAAATCCTCCGTAGCAGGCATCGACATGCATCCAGAGGTTGAATTGTTGTGCGATCCCGCTCATTTCGGCGAGCGGGTCGACCGCGCCGGTCATCACCGTACCAGCGTTTGCCACCACACAAAATGGCAAATGGCCAGCCTTGAGATCTTCATCGATTTTGGCGACGAGATCATCGATACGGATTTTGAAACGTTCATCAACTCTCACGATTCTCACGTTCTCCCGGCCGATACCCAGCAGTGCAGCAGCTTTGGCGACGGAGTGGTGCGTCTCTTCCGAGACATAGACCCGCATCTCCTGAGGAAGGGATCGTACACCTTTGCTCAAAAGTTCTTCCGACGCCTTGGCCCGGCGTGCCGCCGCCAGTGCGGCCAGGTTTGCCGTCGAGCCGCCGCTGACGAATAGTCCAGCGGAGTTGCGATCATAGCCTAACATCTTTGTTATCCAATTTATCGTTAATCGCTCGAGTTCCACCGCAGCCGGCGCTGACCGCCACGCGGTCAGGTTGGCGTTTAGCATCGATGCCAGCAGATCGGCGAAGGCTGCGATAGCTGCTCCCGGCGCTTGCACGTATCCGAACATTCGCGGATGGGCATTGTGCCGGCTGAGATCGACGATCGCATCTTGGAACGTAGCAAGCACAGTCTCGAAATCGCTTCCCTCTGCCGGTAGAGCGCGCTCTAAGCGTTCGCGAATTTGATGAGCCGTCGTCTGCGGATAAAGGCGCCGCTCTCGGATCGATCCATGATAATCTGCCATCGCTTTGATCGCAGCGTTGCCCCAGCGGCGAATCTCTTCGGCGGAAGGATCCAGCGATGAGCCCCGATCGCTATTCGATGGTGAGTCCTTTGCAGCCATCGCATTCGATTTGCCGCCTTCCCTTCGACACCTTACCTGGGGAAAACAGCAATTAGTTGCTACAGGGTAACCGCTACATCATCTCAGCCGCAATCAGGAAAGCAGGAAAAGAGGTACAGGCGATTGCGTCGAAGGTGTCTGTAGCGGCGCGGATAAAATGCGGCGTTGGAGGGGGATTTTGTTGGAACGGAGGACGAATTACAGCCCGCCTTGAGCAAACTTCGCACCAGCGGAATTAGCGTCGTTGCGATTCATTCGCACATGACGCATGAGCAACCACGCGTGCTGTCCTTTCAATATTGAGGGTGCGTCAAAGCCGTAGAGTTGGCGAATGCCTTGGGACGCAGTTCGAACGATCGTTTGGCCGCTCAGTTTGCGCGCCGGTCGCGTTTAACTCAGTCGAAATGCTGGCTCAATCGGCCAAGCGCGAGAGCGCCCAGACAAAGACCGAGGTCACGCAATGCCACATCGAAATACCCAGGGACAGCCAAAAGATTGCAAATGATCAAAAGGAGCCAGGCGGCAACGACATAGGCGAAGATGCGCGGCTTAAGAGCCACGCCAATCCCGGCGATGATTTCGATTACGCCGACGACCAGCATCAATTGATGCCCGTGGCCGCCGACCAGATTGTTCATCACGGCTGGAAGATATTGATCCCAATTGACGAGGAGATGCAGGAATTTGTCCGCGCCCGCAATGATGGGCGCAACGGTGAATCCAAATCGCAAGATGGCAAAAGCTTGCTGGTCCAGGCGATTGGCCGATGAATCATTCGCTCTAGTAGTGGTGACTTCTTTCATAATTCTTCGTTAACGGTTGAACCGGAAAAACACCCGATTCCTTGGGCTGTCAGAATTTCGTCGGTTCCCCGAAATAGTCAAAGTTTTTTTGACTTATTGCCGAGATCCAGCAATCTTGCTATCTTTCAAGCTGACTTGAAACCAGCGGATCCGACTGACGACCGAGGAAAAGCTGCGCGGGCGACCGGCAGCCGCGCCGAACTTGTTGATCTTCTCGGCCGGGGTGTCGCCACCGTCGCCGATTTAGCGAAACAGCTGCGATTGACCCGCAACGCGGTCCGTTTTCATCTCGCCTCCTTGCAGCGGGCCGGACTAGTGCGGGCCAGAGGAACTCGTCCGGGGAAACGACGAGCTCATGCAACTTACGAGCTGACTGAACAAGTCGATCAGCGCTTTCCCAACGCCTACAAATTGTCGCTTCAGCAACTATTAACGGAACTCAAACACCGATATTCGCGTCGCACCGTTACCGCAATTGTGCGCGGCGCCGGCGATCGCCTTGCAAAACCGGCGTTAAGCAAGCCGCACCTCACCTCGCTGCGAAGCCGCGCGCGCGAAGCGGGAAGGCTTATCGAAGCAATTGGCGGCTCCATCACCATTGAATCCGATCACGGAACATTCTTGCTTCGTGCGGAGGGTTGTCCACTAGCCGCAGTCGTGGCACATCACCCGGAAGTTTGTAACTTGGTCGAGAACTTCTTGGCTCAATCCACCGGCGCTTCAATCAAACAGCAATGCCACTACCGCCTAAATCCACGATGCGAGTTTCGAGTCAGGAGCTCGGCCCAGAGTTGAGTCAGCTCAGGTTGTCGACCTCGTCACAACTATCTCTCGCGCGCGCGTGAGGGCAATTCGGAAAGATTCGGACACGGGACCTGCGTAATCTTGCGCGATTTCGGCAATATCCGATTTGACTCTATTGGCGGTTAACGCGCATTTTCCCGACGGAAAATGTCAGGAACCGCGCATAATCGCGAAACGGCTCCATCGGCTTCGAATCCCGTTAGGGTTGCTGCCCTCGCAACGCGATTGAGTCCACGTATTGATGTTGGGACCACAACCGATTTCGCTGTCGCGAGAAGATCATTGCCATTAGAGAAACCGGCGTCACCATCGGAGCAAAGATAAAGTAGCTCCGCTTAGATGGTATCGACACCTTATTTTAAGTCGTTCCGCCACGAGGAAAAATCACTGTCCATCTGAGCTTGGTTTACACGTGTGCGAATCCCGTTAGGGTTGCTCCCTGTCGCGGTTCGATTGGAACAAACCCTCGCATCACAAATATGCCTAACGATGGACGAGGTTGGCCCGCGAAAGGTGGTGATCGACCAGAACAAGAGATAGCAGGCCAGGTGAAGACAGTAGGAAGCTGGCTGCATTCGTTAGGCACGGATCCCGCGCCGGGTGGGAAGCTGCTACGACTGCTGTTTCTTTTTCTGTTGATTAACTTCGCCTGGTTCTATCACGCCGGCGGCGATAACGAGAACGCGCACTTCGATCAGATTCGCGCGCTTGCTGAAGAGGGGCGGTGGAGCATCGATCGCCTGGCCGGCGATACCGCGGACGTCATCATGGTGCACGGGCACATTTTTCCGAACAAGGCGCCGGGGATGACTTTCCTCTGCGTGGTGCCGTGGAAAATCTGCCGCGCGCTGGTTGCGATCGGCCCACTGAGCGAAGCCGTGCGGGTACACCTCATCAGCTATTTTGTTCAACTCAGCACACTCGGACTGTTTTCCGCGCTGACGGGTTGCGCACTCTACGTCTTTCTCTGTCGCATCGGTTTGTCGTCTGTCGTCGCGCTGCTCCTCGCGCTCCTCTATTCGCTTGGGACGATCGCTTTTCCTTTCTCGACAATTTGTTTCAGTCATCAGCTCGCGGCCAGTTTTCTGTTCCTCGGTTTCTTTTTGCTTTGGAGGGAGCGTCAACACGACACGCGGCTGAACCCAGGCGAATGGCGGCGCCAGGCAGAGATTGTGTTGGCTGGAGTGCTTCTTGGCTTCGCGCCGGTGCTGGAATATCCAGCGGCGCTGGGCACGGTCATCATCGGCCTCTACGGCCTAACGAGTCTAGATTGGCGGCGCTTTGTTCTCTTCGCGCTCGCCGGCACGGCGGCAGCGAGTTCCCTTTTTCTTTATAACTGGAGCGCCTTTCATCAGCTCTTCTTCATTTCATACGCGGCATACAATGCGCCGGGCTCCGCGTTCAGAGGACATCGGCTCGGATTCGCCGGAGTGACCTGGCCGCGCCTGAGCGTTCTCTGGCAAATCACCTTCGGTCGTCAGCGCGGTCTGTTTTACATCAACCCCTGGCTTTGCCTGATCCTGCCGGCGTTGGTGACGTTGCACAGAACAGCGTGGCGCCGGGAGCTGATCGTTTGTTTCGCAATGGTTGTGGCTTTCTTCGCGTTCAACTCCGGATTCGGCGATAGCATCGTTTATTGGGGCGGAGCGGTATCGATCGGTCCACGGCATATTGTGCCGATGCTTCCGTTCATGACGGTTCCAATCGCTCTGCTCTCGTTATTTTGCAGTCGCTGCGATCGCGCTCGGCGCGGTTTCTGTTCTCGCGATGTTTTGCGCGACCGCAATCACTCCCTGCCTGCCCTACGAAGTCCACGATCCTTTCTTCTTCTATCTGCGCCAATTGTTCCTCGGACACGTCTCGCTCAATGCCGGCGGGATTTTCGCAAATCAAATTGCGCCCGGTTATTCTTTCAATCTCAGCCAACTTCTGCACCTGTCGCCGCGTGCTCAGCTACTCCCACTCGCGCTCATCTGGGCCGGAATGCTGGCGCTACTTTTCCGCCTAACGATCCCGCCCGCGACATCGCGCGTCGTTCGCTGGGCACCGGTGCTTTTCTCTCGGTTCCTTCTCGTCTTCAGTCTCGCGCCGCTCTTATGGGATCCGTACGCGATCGAGCGACCCGGGTCGGCCCATGGTTTGACGGGAGGCATGGCGCCCGGACGATTTTTGCAGAACGTCAGCTCGCCCGGTGCCAACGCGACTTTTTTACATCCGGAAAAGACCTTGCCGCGTCACGATGACGTGATCGATTTTGCCTGGAATGATGCGAACGAACCGTTCCGCGCGCCTTTTTGCGGAATGTGGAGAGGCGAAATTTACATTCCGGTCTCCGGAATCTACAGCTTCGTGCTTGAATCCGACGACGGTTCCGCTCTCTACCTCAACTCCGGCTTGCTCATCGATCATTGGCGAATCGGTTCTCCGCCGCGCCAGACGGCCGCGGTCACTTTGTCGAAAGGTTTTCTACCGATCACGGTCCAGTACGAAAATGTGATTTTCTCCGGAACGCTGCGGCTTTTTTGGGCGCCTCCCGGCAAGCCCGGTGAAATCATTCCGCCCGAGTTCCTCTTCAGCCGGTGAAAGTGGCCCTTGTTGCCACGACAGACCCATTGCTCTCCCTTAAAATAGGGCTGACAGCCGCGATCGCAAGCTCCGCGAGGGCGAAGCTACGAACGTGCGCGCACGCGCGAGGCAATTCGGACAGATTCGGACACGAGAACTGCGTAATTCTGCGCGATTACGACAACCGGCTTGCAAAGCCGCTAATGCAGTAACGCGCAACACCGTGCGGCTTTACCGCAAAGTGCCGCAAATTTGCGCAATGCAAAAAGCGGGTTCGACTCCCGTACGCGCTGCCATTTTTTTCCTCTAAGGACCCTAAAAGGTGGACGAGTTTCCTGACAAGACTCTGCAACAGCGGCCAATGTCGTCTGCCCGGATTAAAGAAAAATCGCGGCTTGCGCTGCGAAGCTCAAAGCCGAGAGTTTCCGAAGATCTAAGACGAACGCACCGCAGAGTAGTTAGGACGATTTCGGTCTGACTCCTATGTCCGTTAGGTGGCAACTTCTAAGAGTCA
>QHNU01000306.1:1167-3311 GCA_003218525.1 Verrucomicrobiota bacterium | reverse complement strand
CGTCGATTACTGCAGTGTAAGCCAGGGCGATCACGACACCGACGCCAGGGATCGTCATCAGCCGCCGAGCGACGTCATCGTTCCGTGCCCGCGTCGTTTCCGGATAGGAAGAGGTCCACCCGCGATCGAGCCGGTAGCGGCCGGCGACGCCGCCATCCGCTTGTTAATCCTGCGCCGACGCCAGCCACTGTGCCGCCGCGCGCAAATGATCGTCGTCGCTAAACCCGCGCCGCGTGTTGCGCTCGTGATCGAACCCTGGGCTCAGCAGAAATGCTGGATGCCCGCTTACTCAGGCACGGTAACGCACGGCACCCTTCAATTTTACGAACATGCGGCAGCGGGTTCAGCAAAATGGGGCAGAGAGTTGCAACAAATGGAGTTCACTCGGAGAAGCTGACCGCAGCGGCATAAGATTTCGCTAACGCTTCCGGACTACGGGCTTTGCGGATCGCCTTGAGATTGTCGATCCAAATTGAACGCTGCCGAGCGAATTCAGTTGGGTCGAACGTGCGAACCAACGCGAAGAGATCATCCCGGTTGTCGACGAGCCAGCCGATCGCGCCGTAGCGGGCGAAAATCGCTTCCATAGTGCGGTTTCGAAAAACGATCATCGGCTTAAGCGCGGCGACAGCGTCACTAACGGTGCCGCTTCCGGTGGACTCGTAGGCTCGGCCATCAACGGGCAAGCACACAAGATCGAGCTGCCCCAGAGCCTGCACATACTCTTCCCGAGGCAACGGGATCTTCGAGGGCCTTCGTGCCAATGCCGTCGTATCGAGGTGATCGGTCTCCGGGGATGAATGGCCGATTGCATGAAACTCAATGTCCTCGCGTGAGCAGGAGCTTGCAAGTTGCACGAAAACTTCGAACCCCTTAACCCGGCGCGCGTGCCCAACGAACCCGATCTTCAGCCTTCCGGTTCCCATAGCAGGCGAATGGTGCGCCCATTCGGATCGGAGGATAGGATGCTCCAATGTGACGACCGCCGGCGAGATCGTCGGCGCAACTTCGACGATAGTCTCCTTCACGCCAAGCTCCAAAGCAACGATACGGGCCGATCGCGGCAGCGGGCGCCTTAATTGCGAAATGAAGTCGGCGGCGCGGATCAATGGATTGCGCGACCTCCAGACCATCGCCTCGCCAAGTTGGCCATGAAGAATCATGTGTAGCGGGGCCGAGCGCAGTCCCGGCCAGCCATGACTCATTACACCGAGCAAACTCGCGTTGAAGCCCAGCAATGCGGTCAAGCGAATGCGACGTCCGGCGGTTGCCTTAGCGACGACGTTTAGGCATTGGCGCGCCGCCCAGCGGCCGGCAACGGGATTGTGGTGCGACACGCCAAACGGCGTCTCGAAAGACTTGCACGGCAGAAATTTGATGTTGGCAAGATCGGTTGTATGCGCCGCCAGGCGCTCGATATGTTCTCTAACACCACGAAACGAAATACGGTCGCCAGGGTATGCTGCTCTCAAAACCCGAAGATACCCTTCATTGAACGGGAGATGCACATGTTCGTAGCTGAGGAAGTCGAAGACTTCGATTTCATAGAGTTGCACTGCCCCCTGACAGTCCGAAGCAGCGGCCTGTCCCGGACAGGCCATTGGCGGCATTGGTTCAGTCAGATGGTCGGGTTTTTCGCCCGACGTTGATTTGCAATCAGTACGGTGGCCGAGCAGCATTGCCGATTACACGCACTTTTCTTGTTGCACGTCACATCGAGCCCGCAGCGATTCTCAGTTTTCCTTATCTCAACCAACAGCCGGCGTCAAGAAAGGTAATGGCGCCGCATGGAGCCGCACCGTTGCGACGTGCCCCAAGCCTTGTCCGATTAAATATCGGTGTTCAGCAGAATCAGTCATTAATATGGTTAATACTGTCGCTCGGTTGTGTCCTTCTTCTCGGTGCGCCAATTGTAATTGACGGAGGTGTTTTAATGACATAAATTCTGTCTTCCTGGTGGGAGCCCGAACGCCACTTGGGAAAGGCGAGTCAGGGAACGGGATCCGCGGCGAGAGAAGGAAGGTGATCGGGGATCAGGTCGACGTCTGCTCCACGACGGCGAGCGGCACAGGAGATTACCGCAGAGGGAAAATTCCCAGGTCAGCGTGGCTTGGCCGTCAAAGGGCAACCTCGCAAGCGCGGTA
>QHNU01000306.1:507-1003 GCA_003218525.1 Verrucomicrobiota bacterium | reverse complement strand
CGATCCTTGGATCGATGGCGGCGCCTATTGCGGCAGCTGGGGACAGGATTACGAGATCCCGGCGCCGCAAATGCAGGCGATCCGAAACGCTGAGTACCACTGGTTCTCACATGGCCACCCCGATCATTTGAACATTGCATCCCTTCCCAAGCTGACCAAAGGCGAGTTCCTTCTGTCCAATCATTACGGCAATCGCATCAAAAGAGATTTGACAGCGGCCGGATTTCGGGTTCGCGTGCTGGCCGATCGACAGTGGATCCGGTTGTCGCAGGCGATCCGCGTTTACTCGATCGCCAACCAGAACCAGGATTCTCTGCTGCTAGTCGACATCAACGGCCGACTGGTCATAAATCAAAACGACTCTCCGGAGTTTGGCGAGGCTTTCCGGGTCCGACAAGTCGCGAAGCACTTTAAGGAGGTCTATATGCTCCAGCTGCACGGCTGGGGCGGAGCTGACATGGTGAACATATTCGATCCGTCTGGGCGCCGGCTCACC
>QHNU01000306.1:0-433 GCA_003218525.1 Verrucomicrobiota bacterium | reverse complement strand
GACAGTGCGTGGGCCAATGATCTCATTCCAGAGCTCGAAGACTACTACAGCCACGCCGTTGAAAGCTGGCCTGAGATACTTCCTGCCTTTGTTAGGGTAAACTGTCAAACTGACGAGATCACGCCAATCAATCCTCCGCGCTCCCCTCGCATTATAAGAAAACCAGAAGAATTTGGGGACAGCTGGTCGGATCCGCTAACTGCCGAGGACAAGATCAGAATCCGTAACTACTTTACTGCACGAGAGGCGCTCCGCAAGAATTTTGGATTTATTGAGGTCTCAGCGGGAGAATCAAGCATCACTGTCGATCTCAACCGGACGAAGCGTAATGTCGGGATCAGGTTCGAATGCCCACGCAATTCGCTGATGACGTGCATCGAACACGAGCTGTTTGACGATCTTCTGATCGGAAACTATATGCGGACGACTCTCT
>QHNU01000071.1 GCA_003218525.1 Verrucomicrobiota bacterium | reverse complement strand
GCGGTATTCAACGCCGCCGAGATGCCTCGGTGCTGCGGTTCCATCATGACTTGAATTCGCGAATCGCGCGCAGCGAACTCCGGCAAAGCCAGCTTCGTCTTGTCCGATCCGTCATCGACAAGGATTAATTCCCAATTATCGTAGCTCTGGGCGACGAGCGAATTCACTGCTGCCGAAATTAAGGTGGCGTCCGGATTAAAAGTGGGCGTGAGAATCGAAATCAGCGGACGATAAAAAAACTTCCGCGCCTGTTCTCGCATTGATTGGACCTGCTCCGGCGAAACCCGATGCCGCTCCAGCCAGCATTCATACTCAGTCGGCTGTCTCAAGCTGCTTTTAGACGAGCGCATAAACCATCCCCATGGTTTTGCCAGTAATGTGGCGACGCGACCCTCGGCCGTGCGTTGCAGTCGGCGATGTTGCTCGCGCAAGATTTGCAATTCGCGCTTGACGTCTTTCAGACGCAAGAGCTCTTCCTCGAGCCGCTCGATATGATCTTCGGCTGCTCGTAAATCTTCCGCCTCCACGAACACAGTATATTGATTGAAGCCGGGCCCGGGCAAACGTACCCTGCGCGCCCAATTTATGGTGGATTACAGCGTATATCTGCTTTATCGGGCCGGCATCTGGCTGCTTAGCCTGCTGCCGTTGCCGGTCCTTTTTGGGATTGGACAACTGGCCGGCACCGTTGCCTGGCTAATTTCGCGCAAATATCGCACGCTCGCGTTCCGGAATATTCGGGTTGCTTTCGGAGACGAGCTCGCGATTAAAGAAGCCCGCTGTCTTGTGCGGCGACATTTTCAGCGGCTCGGGGCGAATCTGCTTTGCAGCGTCAAAATCACGCAGATGCCGATCGAAGAAATCCTCGATCGGGTCGAGCTAACAAATTTTGAGCATCTCGAAGATGTGTTTCGCCAAAAACAGCCACTCGTCCTCCTGCTTAGCCACATCGGGTTATGGGAGCTTTCCGCTCAATTGCTCCCGCACATGGTTCCTGAATATCGCAAATCGACCATTTATCAGCGGCTTAAAAACCCTTTCATCGACCGGCACATTCGCAGTGCCCGAGCTCGTTTTGGTCTCGAGGTCTTTGAACGTAGCGAGGGTTTTGGTAAAGCCATCGAGTTGCTGCGCAACGGCGGCGGCGTCGGAATTCTCTGTGACCAGCATGCTGGCGACCGAGGCATTTGGACGCCGTTTTTCGGCCATTTAGCATCGACGACACCGTTGCCCGCTTTGCTGGCCCGACGAACAAATGCGCAAGTCCGGGCGATGGCTGTGAACACTTCCGGATTTGCGCGCTGGCGCGCGATCGTCGAGCCTCCAGTCAACGGCCAGACGCACTCGATTGAATCGCTCACCGCTCGCGTCAACGAAATCATCGAGCAACAAGTGCGGCGCGCGCCGGAAGATTGGTTCTGGGTCCATGATCGCTGGAAAACTCCGTTCCCCAATTTTCTTCTTGAGCGCTACAAGCGCGGCGTTTTTGTGCCGGAAAATGTGCCCCTGAAACCGTTCCGGATTTTGATTCGAAGCGGGAACTGGATCGGCGACGCCGTCATGAGCGTCCCGGCCGTTCAGACGATCAAAGGCGGCCGACCCGATGCTCATGTCACAATCGCAGCCCCGGAAAAGATCGCTGAAGTTTGGAAGATTGTCCCCGAAGTGGATGCGGTCATTGCGCTTCCGCAAAAATCGCTGTTCGCGGCGACGCGTCTATTACGCAAAGCGCCGACTTTCGATGTCGCCATTCTCCTTCCGAACTCCCTCCGTAGCGCGCTCGAAGTGTTTTTGGCACGAATCCCTCGACGAGTCGGATTCAGCGGCCATTCAAGGCGCTGGCTGCTGAATCAGCGGCCGCGGCAGACGAAGGCGCGCGGGATCGTTCATCAAACCTACAGATACCTGGAACTTGCCACCACGATTGGCGCAAAGGTGCGCCCTGATTTTCCGCGGGCAAATCCTGTTGGCGGCCAACGGCCCGATTTGAGATTTGCCCTTTGCCCGGGAGCGGAATACGGACCGACCAAACGCTGGCTGCCGGAACGATTTGCAGAAGTGGCACGGGAGATCGCAGCACGACTACCGGTCCGATGGATTCTTTTCGGCATTGCTAGCGACCGAGCAGTTGGTGAGCAAATCGCGAGCGGACTGGGCGAAAAATGCCTGAATCGAATCGGCCAAACAACATTGAGCGAATTAATCGCGGAGCTGCGTCAGTGCGATTTATTGCTCACAAACGATACCGGCACCATGCACCTGGCGAGCTTGCTGAGGATTCCGACTGTCTCGATCTTTGGCTCGACTGAGCCAAAACGAACCGGTCCGTTGGGCGCCGGGCATCGCATTTTACGCCATCACGTCGAGTGCAGCCCCTGTTTTTTACGGCAATGCCCGCTCGATTTTCGATGCATGCGCGAAATCACAGCTGCGGACGTGACCACGGCCGTTCTGCAAATGGTTCCCAGCGCGCCGAGCCGAGTGGCCGGCTCCAGTTAACGTTGCTTTCTCCCCACATTTGGAAATCATTTCCTTCCAGGATGGCAAATTCCGGCGTCCCGCGCGTTCGGGCGGAATTTCAGGTGATGTTTTTCGACACCGATTGCGCGGCAGTTGTACACAATATTGCTTATTTACGCTTCATCGAAGTGGCGCGGACGCGGCTCGCCGAGCAACTCGGACTGCAATTGCGCGAGATGGCGGAAAAGCAGAAGTATCCTGTTGTTCTTCGGACAGAAATAGATTATCGGCGCGCCGCCAGACTCGGCGACCATCTCATCGTCGAAGGATGGCTCGATCGCATCGAGCGTGTGCGATTTCGGTGCGCGTTCAAGGTGTTCCGTCCCGACGATGACATGCTGATCGCGGAATGTCAGCAAACATTGGCGTTGATCGAATTGCCGGCGGCGAAACTGTTGCGTCTGCCGCAAAGTTGGGACCAATATCGCGCGGCGGTAACGGCCGGCAATTGAGATGACAGCGGGAACTCGCGCCCTGGGCGTGGGCGAAACATTCCTGGAGCCAGCCGCGTTGCCGCCACCTCCGACACGACACGCACTTTTTCTCATCGTCGTTGCCCTGGCTGCGCTCGTTCATTTCGGGACGATTCACTGGGGCGATCTCTACAGCGAAACAGAGGGACAGTATGCCGCGGCTGCGCGGGAAATGTTGCAGAATGGCCGGTATCTTCTGCCTACCAACGACAGCATTCCGCGGCTACAAAAACCGCCGCTCCTCTATTGGCTCATTGTTGCGAGCTACCAGATCTTCGGTGTGAATGCCGCCGCTGCGCGCGTGCCCATCGCCCTCTCTGTAGTCGCGACCGTGGCGCTAACATTTGTCACTGGCGAACGGCTCGCGAACTATTGGCGCGGATTTGCCGCTAGCCTGATTTATCTCACCTTAAGCGGTACGTTCATCCTGGCGCGAATCGTCATGCCGGAGCCGCTCTTTAGCGCGCTGATTGCCGGCGCGATCTACTGCAGCCTTGCCGGGTTCCAGCAACGGAGACACCGGCGCGGATGGTTCGGCGGAGTTTGGATTTGCACTGGTTTGGCCTGTTTGGCCAAAGGTCCGCACGCACTAATCTTCTGCGGTGGCACGTTCGCCCTACTGGCACTGTTTTACCGGGAAGCTCGAATCCGGTTTCGATCACTTCTCTCCTGGCCGTACTTGCTTCTCTTCGTTGTGATCGTCGCTCCGTGGTATATTTGGATCGAAACCCATTTCAACGGGTCATTTCACTCGCTCGTCGGGGCAGAATGGATGAAGCATTTGGTCGGCCGGTACCCGGATGGTCGCTTGTACGATGATGTGCCCCGGTTCGCGTTTCTCGCCATGCATTTCGCGTGGTGGTTCCCATGGTCGGTCGCCATTTTACCTTCGCTTTTCGCCTGGCATCGTGTGATGCGGCCTCGGGAGATCAGTTTCGAAAACGCTTTGCCGATCACGTGGGGGTCGGTTGTTTTAATCGCGACCGTCGTCATCGGTCAGCGGCAGGACTATTACGCACTCAGTATGTTCAGCGCATTCGCCTTGTGGGCAGCGATGATCTTTGATCACGCACCACTTTCGCTACGCAACGCTGGTGCAGTCCTGATCGCCGCACTCGGTCTGGCTCTCGGCGTAATTGCGCTCAGCTTATCTCTGTTGCTCTCAAGAGATCGATCGACCTGGGGCGAAACTGATTTCCGCTGGACGGCCCTGCTCGCCTTGCGCGATCTGCCGTCGAGCACGTGGCTCCAATTCCGACCGCTCATTGCAATTACCGCCATCTCTCTAATCGTTGGCGCGCTGGTCACAATTTACCTGCTGCGGAGGAATCGTGAAAAAATCGCGGTCCTTGGAATCGCCATCGGGATGATTCCCGCTGGTTTTTGTATGATCGGCGGCGTGGCTCGGCTGGCTCCATATTTCTCTCTTGCGCCGGCAGCGCGATATTTGAACGCGCGTCTCGGCCCAACCGGACAGGTGATCTTCGAAGGATCGCCTAGTTTGGCGAGTAGCCTCGGATTCTACCTCGAAGGCAAATTTGCCATGGTAAATCAGCAATCGGATCCGGATCTCCCGCTCACAGCCGAGCAGCATAATCTTTTTCTTGAAGAATCAGATGCGCTCGAGCGTTGGTCAGCGCCACGCGCCGTTTTCCTGATCATCGAGCAAAGGCGGGTAGACCATTGGCGCGATTTACTGACGAAGCGCTTTCATGTTTACCACCAGGTGGCGACCTGCGGCACGTATGTGGTGCTTTGCAATCAAATGTGATCTTCGGCATTTGAAAAGACCACAGGAGCGCGTTATCGTCGCCGCCCGTTTCTTATGTCACAGCATCGCAGCCTCAAGGGAGCCAGCACCATCATTGCCAAGCGAAATGTTTTAAAGCGCTTTGAGCGTATTGATCTGTTAAAAAAACGGGGGCAGTGGAAAGAAACGAACAAAGTCATTGGCCTTCCTAAGACAAAGCCGGACGTTTAAGCGCGAATTGCCCGGCCGAATACCGCGGTGCGGCTGAATCGGTTTCTTGCGGCCGCGGGAATCGCTTCGCGGCGACAAGCGGACGAATTGATCGCCCAAGGGCGCGTGACTGTTAACGGCAGACGGTGCACTGACTTTCATTATCAACCGGGACCCGGCGATCACGTCAAAGTTGACGACAAGCTCATTTCTCCCAAGACCCGAGTCTATCTCGCGTTAAATAAACCACGAGGTTTTGTTTGCACGCAACGTGATCCGCACGTGACCGACACCATCTTCGACTTGCTACCGCCCAAGTTTTCGCGCCTTTTTTATGTCGGGCGCCTCGATGCACAAAGCGAAGGTTTGTTGTTGCTGACAAACGACGGGGATTTCGCACAGCACCTCACCCATCCCCGCTTTAAGATTGAAAAAGAATACGAAGTGATCCTTGCTAAACGAGCCTTACCCGATCTCACCGAACGACTTCTCCGCGGTATCATCCTGGATGGGAAACGCGCGAGCGCAGCGCGCGTTCGCAGGGTTTCCGCCACGCGGTTGCAAATTGCGCTTAAACAAGGGCTCAATCGCCAAATTCGGCGAATGCTGGAGCGATTCGGTTTTCAGGCCAAACGCCTACGACGAATTCGGATCGCCAACCTATCCCTGGACGACTTGCCACCAGGAAAGTGGCGACGACTTAGCCCGCACGAGGTGCGTGGCCTGACTACGGCCGCGGCATCTCCGGCCAAGAATTAAGCAGGTGAAACTCGACAACTGTTCCGCTGTTATCACTGGCGCCTCTGCCGGTATTGGGCGTGAATTTGCGCGGCAGCTTGCTTTGCACGCGCAGCGTATGGTTCTCGTCGCCAGACGGGGAGATCGGCTGGAGGAACTGCGACTGGAATTGCAGGCAAGAAATCCGGCGTTACGGATCGAGATTGAGGTCGCCGATCTTTCGGTTCTCGAACAAGTGATGGAACTGGGCCGCGACGTTTCGAAAGATAAGCCGGTCGATTTTCTGATTAACAATGCCGGATTAGGCGACTACGGCGCGGTTTCGACCGCGGATCCAAAACGCTTGAACGAGATGATCCAAGTCAATGTTCTTGCCGTCACCGCGCTCACACGCGCTTTATTGCCGCAAATGATTGCACAGAACCGCGGCGCGATCTTGAACGTCAGCTCCTCGGCCGGTTTCTTGCCAATTCCGGGCTTTGCTGTTTACGCCGCCACAAAAGCGTACGTAACAAGTTTTAGTGAGGCGCTCCGCGCGGAAGTACGGGGCAGCGGCATTTCCGTTTGCGCACTCTGCCCCGGACCAGTGCACACCGAATTCATGGCCGTTGCAGCGCAAGGACAATCACGATCAGAAAACGCGCCCGAATTCGTACACGTGCCGGTCGAGAAGGTGGTACGCGCCGGACTAAACGGGATAGAGCTGGACAAGGCACTCGTCATTCCCGGTACTTTTATGAAGATCGGAATGGCGCTGGCACGTTTGTCGCCAACCGTGCTGATGCGCTTGGGTTGGCGTTTTTCCCAACGCCGCGGCTAGCGCGCGATCATTTGTATTTGATCGAACAACCGTATGGGCGTGTGTTCGCGTTCGAAACCGGTTTCCCGCTCATCGATTCATCGAGGGCCACCTTCACATAATTGGTCGACGAAGAGATGTCGTTCGGGTTCGGAGTGGCTTTGCTGTCAATCGCGCCCTCGTAAATCACTTTCCCTTCCGGATTGATGACAAACATGTGGGGCGTGTTCCGCGCGTTGTAGGTGCGCCCGGCTTTACCATCGGGGTCGAGCAATAGTGCTGTTTGCTTCGTCTTCCAATCTTTCATGACTTTTTGAGCCTGTTCTGGCGAAAGATTTCCTTCCGCGCCGGGCGCGCTGGAATCAACGGTCAGCCAGACGACCCCTTTGCCGGTGTATTCGCCTTGCAGCTTCTGCATGTTGCCGCTCCCGTAATGTTTCTTCACGAACGGGCACTCGGGATTAAACCATTCCAGGACGACGTATTTGCCTTTGTACTGCGACAGACTGTGGGTTTCGCCATTGACATCAGGCACACTGAAATCGGGCGCTGCTGAGCCAACAGCTGGGGATTCCGCCGCATAGAGCGCGGCTGCGGCCAATGAAAAGAAAACGAAAGCAATGGAGCGAATTTTCATACGTTATGGTTGATAGGCGATGGTGTGGTTAATGGTTTCGAGTTTTTCTAGGATAATGTTTTTGGTCAACAGCTCCGGGAAAACATACGGCTGAGCCGAGCCCCCCGGATACAACACATATAATGGGACACCTGGCCGGCCGAATTGTTTCAACATTTTGGTAATCGTCGGATCGCCGTTGGTCCAATCGGCCTTTAATTTCACGATTTGCCGCTCCGAAAAGGCGCCGCGGACGGTGTCCGTCTCCAGAACCGTTGATTCATTAAATTTGCAGGTAATGCACCATTCCGCAGTGAAGTCGATGAAGACGGGATGGCCTTGTTGAATCTCCGACGCCAACCGATCGGGTGTGAATTTTTCCCAGCCATTTCCGAGCGCATTTGCGGCGGCAACCATCGACACGCTTTGGAATTTTTCGCCGATGAAATAAGCGGCGCCACCGAGCACCAGAGCCACCATGACAACGAACGCAATCACACGTGCGCGAAATGTCGCTGACGGAACCAGAAATGCTCCCTTAATCCAGCAGGCAATGCTCACCACGAGCAGGAATGCCGACGCCCAAATCAAGGCTGAAACGCCCCGCTGCGCGCCGAGCACAGACAGAAGAAAGAGCAGCGTCGCAATCAGAAGAAATCCCATCAGCTGTTTCACGCGCTCCATCCACATCCCAGGTTTCGGCAAAAACTTTAGCCAGGCCGGTTGGGCGGTAAGAAGGAGGTAAGGTGCGCTCATTCCCGCGGCGATGGCGGCGAACATCAACAGGATAATTGTTGCCGATTGGGTGAAAGCGAATCCAAGGGCAGTGCCAAGAAATGGTGCGGTGCATGGCGTCGCTAGAATGGTCGCGAACACACCTTGGAAAAACGATCCGATGTCACCATGGGCGGAGCCACTCGCAATCGCGCCGCGACTCAGCCATTGCGGGACTGAGATTTCGAAGACGCCGAAGAGATTCAACGCAAAGATGAGCACGACCGCGCTCATCACCAGGACGAAATACGCATTCGTGAACTGGAAAGCCCATGTGATTTCCCGGCCGGCCGATTTTAACGCCACGAGCACTAGCGCCAGACCGATAAACCAGATGAAAATCCCAGCGACGAAAGCGAGACCGCTTCGAAAAATGCGGGTCCGACTCTGACCGGCTTGCTGAACGAAACCGAAAATTTTAAGCGAGATCACCGGCAATACGCACGGCATCAAATTGAGAATAAATCCGCCGATAAACCCGAAGACGAGAAACCGCACGAGCTCACGCAGCGAGGAATGGTTGTCATTTGCTGCGATCTGTGGCCCGGCGGATATATCCCACGCGCTGCCATCGGGATCGTTTGGGGAATTTCCAAAGACGATAAGACCAGGCAGCGAGTCAATCGACCGGTTGGAAGCATCGAGTGGAACGCGAAAGGCAAATTGATCCGAATTGCGCGTTTCCAACCGGGGATGGCCGACAGCTAGGCTTTCTTTGGGGGAAGGGAAGAACTCGACCGAGGAAGATTTTGAAAGCTCCGGACTGCTGATAGTCAAAAGCAAACCGTTCGCATCCTTTTTCCAAGAGGCAGAAAAATTTGCACCCGGCGATCTCGGAAGCCGCTTCTGAAAGCGGGCAAAAAGATCAGCGTTCGCCGCTGTGTTGGTCGAGACGATCGGAAGAGTGAGGCCGACCGTCGCTTCTCCGGGAATGCAAATTTTCTCGCAAACGAGCCAATTGACTTTCGCGGAAAGGGTCGCAGTCGATCCGCCGATATTCTTTGGCGGCGTGATTTGTTGAATTAATAACCCTTCGTTCTGGTATCCATAGATCTGGATATCGCCCGGCTCGGTCAGTTTGAGCGGAATTGGCCATTGAATTTCGCCGGCATGCCAACCTGGCGGCAATTGCCACTTGATCTCCGTCGGGATTCCAGCATCGCCTGGGTAACGCCAATAGGTGTGCCAACCAGGCGCCATCTTGAGGCGAACACCCACAAGGAACGGCTCGCCCGGGACCACTGCATTGACATTGGCAATGGTATCGGCCTGCACGAGCTGGGCGCCCTGATACAGCTGTGCAAGCGCGACATTTGCCGTGCAGAGTAGGGCTGCGGGCAGTGCGATTACGCCGACCAAGCGCTTGATAGCACCCATTAATATACTTATCACTCGATAGCTCCTGGAGCAACGAGGGTAACTGTCTTGGCTCAGGTCATGCTGCCTACAGGGCATGCGCTATTTCATAGTTGTCGGATTAATCGCGCTCGGCATCGTTTTCCTGCGCCAGAAATCGCAAGAAAGCTCCCGCGACCACACGAGTTTGCCGCCAAAGCCGGAGGCAACCCTTACTCCGCGGCCCGCGAGCGAGCACGACTGGGCAAAAAGCGCAATCGACCGCGCCCAAGAGGTCAAGAAGCAGGTGAAACGCGAGCGGGCTTCAAACGACGTGGCTTACTGACTAGTCAACGTCGTAGACTTCGACAAACCCGATGCCTTCGGAGTTTGCTGGGGGCTTTTTTAGAATGACGGTGTAGTTGCCAGGGGCGAGCTCATTGTAGAGCATGAATCGCCGGTGCTTTTTGAAGTGAGCTGCTCGAACGAAACGAAAGCAATAGACACCGAATTTGCCAGTCGGTTTGGATCGCAGGCTGCCCGCCTCGTCCGCTACCCACCCTACCTACGGAAGTGTGTGTCCTGCCCTGCTCTGTACTGCCTGCTTGAACTCTCGAGTCGAAATCGCCCGGCCAGCCGTCGCAGCGCGCTTGTCTTTCCCGAGTTGATTCACATCAGTTAAAGGCGCGCCGTCATTTGTCAGCACAACATCGCGTCCGTTCTCATCTTTTTGAACGTGAAAACGGCCATGCATGATTCCAACGAGTGGAACGAATTGCGTGCCGTTATTTTCGACAAAGAGAATATCGCGATCACCAACTTTGAATTTGGGAGCATCGGTCACCTCCATTGTCTCGGCGCCAACCGTCCCACCCAAGAGGTTCAAAGTGACTTTGGCACCGGGATTGCCCTTGATAGCGTCGTCTACCTTAAATGTGACGTAGCTAGCGATATGGCGTTGTCCTCCTTCTCCGGTCCATTCCGAGCGCACATCTGTAACCGTTCCTTGGAAGATCATCTCTGCGCGGCTCACGAGATCATCGAACGATGGAGGAATCACTGTAGTGGCGAGAGCCACGGACACGAGAGCGAAAGTGGAAGCAGCAAGTAGAGAGGGCAAAAGCTTTTTCATGGGAGAAGACGAAATAATTTACTTGGCATTTTAATTGGTTCAATCATCAGCGTTTCGACGGAGCAATATTCGATTCCTTCGGTTTACCGATCCAAGTCATAGGCTTCGATTAATGCGATACCTGTGGTGTTGTTCGCGCCGCGCACAATTGCCGTATAACTGCCGCCTGTTAGCGTTGCCATAATGGCGGATTCTTTGGCGTTCGATGGTCTATATGCTGTCGCTGCAATCGCCAACGCCTGCGGACTACTTCCCCAATCATCGTTACTCGCCACCAAATTGCCCGAACCATCGTGCAATTCGAGCACCGGATCGGAGAGCGTACCGGCCAATGAAGTTGGCGGTGCCGCCATTGACGGACCAATCGCGCGCAAAATTAAATTCTTCGGTGCAGTCCCGTTAACAATCAGTCCGCCAATGAGAACATTGTCACCGGTGCCAACCAATCCACGTGTCGAAATGTTCGAGAAACGCGTGGGGACAGAGTCGAGTTCGTAAATCTCCACCAGGCCTATGCCTGTGCTACCATTGTAGCCGCGGACGATCGCGGTGTAGGAACCGGGGGCGAGCGACGCCATCAGTGCCGATTCGTTCGGGTTTTTAGGGGCGTAGCCACTGGCATTTATTTGCGCAACCTGCGACCCAATTTGCCAGTCGTCGTTCGCCGCGATCACAGCGCCCCTCGAGTCATGCAGCTCAAGCATCGGATCCGCCAACACATTTACCACGCCGAGACTGCCAAGCGTCGGCCCGAGAACACGGATAAGCACGGTTTTCGACTGCGATCCGCTGACAATGAAACCGCCGATCATTACGTTATTTCCAGTACCGACGTTCATTCGGGTTGATATATTGGCGAGATGACTGGCCGTCGGATTGCCACTTGAAATCGGCGTAGGTGCTGGCGTGGGGGTCGGTGCTGAGGCGGCCGAATACATGGATTGCGCACCGTTAATGTCGTCGTTCGACAATGTCTCGCGATCGCTCGTCACCGAGTTCATGATGGCGTCCACGTTTTGCCCGTGTTGATCCGGATGGTCTAATCCAAGCGCGTGTCCCAACTCGTGAGTGAGGACGCGACGAATATCGCCAATCGCGAAACCATTCGAGCCAAAACGGAGCGGCCCGCGATAAGAGTCGAAAGCTTGGTGATTATTAAACAGCACGTCCGCTTCGACGATACGGCTGTTGGAGGAACGCCAGTACGTCACGGCCAGCGTTTGAGATCCGAAGGTCTGGCCAAAAATTGTGCTCGAGAAAACTATCGAGTTTACTCCATCACCTGAAGCCGCTGCGGAACCAGCACCCAGATTCGCATTGAACTGCAAGGCAGCCATCACCTTGTCCCAAGCGTTCATGGCGGGAGAGGCAGCCACATCCCACGATGTATTGCCATCGATTAACGTTCGACCGGCCGAACCCAAGCCCATTTGGAAGGTGACGACGCTTCCCCTGGGCCAGCTTGCACCTTCCAAGATGTATGCGTCCGCAGAAGTCAAATAAGCGCAAGACATTACGATTGAGAGACAAATGGGCAGCCCGACACCAAGGAGACTTGGCCTCAAGGATGGGCGTTTCATAAGGGGAACAAGAGCACTATTTATGCGCATTAACTATAATTACTGGAAACTCGGTGCCTTTATTCGAGTAAGCTGGAAAACGGGATTAAACACGCAAATTGCGGAGTTGTCGCACGGTTTCTTTCCCGATCCCGCCCAATCCTTCACCCTGGGCGCCAACCACGCCCGGCCGGTCGTTAAGTTTCCGCCAGCGACGCGCCTGATCAGCTTATTTGCGCTCGCTCTGCGTGCTCATGTCATTTGCACATTCATTCTTTGGCCGGGCGAATCGGCTTCAGATGGGCCCGTTTGTGTCCCCCGGCCTGAAGCCGTTGTAACTGCCGCCGTCCACGGCGGCATGAAACATCACTTTCCGCTCTGCCACCAGAAACGGCGGCAGCTACGACTTATCCAGTATCTCTCGCCTCAAACCAGTCTACGGCACCAAAAAAATCTTCTGTGAATATGGATCTTTTACTTTGCTGCCAGACTGATAGCCGGTGACGTCGACATATCCGCCGTTTGGGTCATATGGGCTAAAGACGTAACCCGGTTTTCCAGGAACCGGCTTGGCCGTTGGAAACTGAACCGTGGAGGTCGTGTTTCGCGCAGCGGGCGTGGGGGTGGCTGGGGCCGAAGAGCCCGTTGACGAGGTTGCAGTACGCTCCTGCTGGCGAACGACTGTCGGCGTTGTCCGTACGCCAGGCGGCGGCCCGGGAGGGGGCTGCTGGACCGGCGGTGCTTCGTAGATCTGATTTGTGACATCTTGATTTTCATCCGAGCCACGAAATCTTCGGCCTACGAAACGTGCGGGAGCCGTTGCGACGTGAACGGAAGTTTCCGCCGCATCACGAGCGGTGTTGCAACCGGGAAGCGCAATCAAGGCCAGCAATACGACTGCGGACGCGCGGTACATCGACAATTGTATATCAAGGGACACGTCGCGCGCAACCTCTCGCGATTTTTAGAGCCGCAGTAAATTCTTCGATGGCGGCGTCACTCACCGACCACGCGCACATCAAACGATAAATATCGGGCTCGATAAACTTGAAAAAGTCCCAGCCCCCTTCCTGCAGAATCCTTACTGTGGAATCATCCAGACGAAAAAAGACAGCGTTTGCTTCTGTTGGAAAGACTACCTCCACGTGACATTGACGAATCGCCTCTGCTAATTTTTGGGCCGCGGAATTCGCTCGTCGCGCGTTTCTCAACCAAACATCGTTCGTCAATAGCGCGAGCCATGGAGCCGCTACGAAACGCATCTTTGAGGCGAGTTGCCCTGCTTGTTTCGTTCGATAATCAAATTCTTGCGCGCGCTCCTTACTAAAGAAGATGACCAGTTCACCCACGGAGAGGCCATTTTTTATTCCGCCAAAACACAACACGTCGACGCCAACAGACCAAGTCAGATCCTTCGGGGCGCAGCCCAATGTCGCTACGGCATTGGCAAATCTCGCTCCGTCCATGTGCAAGAGCATTTGGTGCTCTCTGGCAAACGCGGAAATCTCGCCGATTTCGTCAACTGTGTAGACTGTGCCCAGTTCGGTCGCTTGAGTAATGCTGATCACTCGCGGTTTGTGTGAATGCAGTTCATGCTGGCGTGCCAGCGCAGTTTTCATTTCCTTCAAATCAAGCTTTCCGTTTTTTCCTCGTGTCGGAATGAGCTTCGAGCCATGCGTGAAAAATTCGCATGCACCGCATTCGTCGTTCTCAATGTGCGCATGCTCGTGACAGAACACGCTGTGAAATGGCTGGCATAGCTGCGCTAAAGCGAGCGCGTTCGCAGCCGTGCCGTTGAATGCGAAATAAACATCGCAATCCGACTCGAACAATTCCCGCACGCGATCGCATACCCGTTTTGTCCACTGATCATCACCATACGAGGGGACCGCCTCATCTCCGTTCGCTTCCTGGAGAGCAGAACAGGCTTCGGGACACAATGCCGCTGTATTGTCGCTGGTGAATTCGTGGCGACGTTTTACCCTCATTGCCGTTCACCTAGTCGCGTTTCTCGCGGCGGGCAACGGGCGATTGCAGCCGGTATGATCCGAAAAATTGTCTGGTGGCAACTAAGTATTCGGCTCTCAGCTGCCGCCAGACATCACTTCTACTTACCCCTATTAGGTGCAACCTCGCAGCAAAAAGATAAGAAGAAGAATCGGAATCGGAATTCCAAGCAGCCACAGCAAGATGTAACCGGCCGCGCCGGTTTCCCCGATTTTTTCCCTCAAGTTCATGTGGTTTTGCCTCCTGAATCAGGATTCGCATGATGCGGAGGTGATGATCGTATTCGAATATGCTGACTGCTCTTTCTCTTTGGCTCGGCTAGACAACACGTGAGCGTGCTTTTTTTGTAGACGGCCCATTTTGCCGAATTCCGCGGGCAGAGCTACAGTCGCGCATGAGTTCCTTGCAGGCGGAAATCGAGCGACGCGGAACACGTATCTTTGAGCTGGTCGATCGTTATCCTGAATCGATTTTTAGCAAAGCCGGATTTTACCAGCGAATAATGGAGTTCTCGATGCGCGACGAGCACTTCAAAGTCCAGATGTTCCGCTTCGTCGATGTGCTGGCCTCGTTGCGTCGAGGACCGGACATTGTGCAGCATCTGGATGAATATTTCGCCGAAATGCGCGACGGCGTTGCCCCATTGGTTCAAACCGGCGTGCATCTCGCGCGTGTCGTGCCGTGGGTCAGTGGAAAAATTTTGCGCTGGAATGTGTCGGGGATGGCTCGGCAATTCATCGCCGGGCGCAACCCGGCCGAGGTGATGAAGACGCTTCGAAAACGTCGCAAGCAAGGGATCGGTTTTACGGTAGATCTTCTCGGTGAAGCAGTCGTTTCCGAACAGGAAGCAGAGGAATATGCGACCCGCTGTTTCGAATTGCTTGATGTGCTGGCCGCTGAAACACGCGGCTGGACGGATCCCCTGAGTGGAATGTCCGAGCTGTTTCCGGTCGTCAATCTCTCGGTCAAAATCTCTGCCTTGTATTCGCAAATGAACCCGGCTGATCCAGCCGATGCTCTTGCTCATCTCGCACCGAGATTGCGCCCGATTTTGCGCCGCGCCAAGGAATTGGGGGCATTCATCAACTTCGACATGGAAAGCTACGCCCACAAGAACACGACCCTGGAGCTGTTCCGGACATTGTTTATGGAACCGGAATTCCGCGATTGGCCCCACGCGGGTATCGTTGTTCAAGCCTACCTGCGCGACGCCGAAAAGGATTTACGCGACTTGATCGCATGGGGTCGCTCACGCGGAACGCGCTTTACCGTGCGGCTCGTCAAAGGAGCTTATTGGGATTACGAAAAGATCAAAGCAAAGCAAAACGGTTGGGGTAATCCGGTCTGGCTTCAGAAACCGGAGAGCGACGCCAATTTCGAAAAGCTAACGAGTATTTTACTCGAGAACGAGCCGATCGTGACCTCTGCTTTTGGTTCACATAACGTCCGCAGCATTGCTCACGCGCAGGCACTCGCGGAACAACTCGGCATTGATCGCAGCCGCTTCGAATTTCAGCTGCTGTACGGAATGGCGGGACCGGTCAAACGGGCTCTCGTTGAGATGGGATATCGCGTGCGCGAATATTGTCCGGTCGGCGAACTCCTGCCCGGGATGTCCTACCTGGTTCGGCGACTGCTCGAGAATACTTCGAACGAGGGATTTCTGCGCGCGAAATTCTCGGAGAATACGTCAGCGGAGACACTCTTGCGCGATCCGCGCGAGCTTGTGCGCGCGAGCGGCAATGGCGCTGTTGCCAGGCCCCGGATGGATGCGTATCAGCGCAACGGTGCTTCCCCCTGCCCACCCCCGGGCGACACTTACGAAAACGCACCACTGGTGAATTTTGTCTATCGCGACTCGCAGGAAAAAATGCGGGCCGCCCTACGTGAAGTACGGACCCGCTTTGGACAAAAATACCCGCTCACCATTGGTGGACGAAAAATTTGGACGGACAAGTTGATGACGTCCCTGAATCCAAGTCAGTCGGATGAAATTGTCGGCTATGTTGCCGAAGCGGGAATTCCTGAAGCGGACTTGGCCCTGAAGGCGGCGCATGATGCTTTCGAAACCTGGAGTCGTACGCCTTTCGAGGAGCGCTGCCAGCTGCTCGAACGCGTGTCGGCGATACTCGATCGGCGTCGATTCGACCTCTCGGCGGTTGAAGTTTTTGAAGTCGGAAAACCATGGGCCGAAGCCGATGGCGACATTCGCGAGGCGATGGATTTCTGTCGTTTCTATGCGCACCAAATGCGATCGATCGGCCGGCCGCGACTCACGCAGCAGGTTCCAGGTGAAGAGAGCTATCAGCATTACTGGCCTCGCGGCGTCGCGCTCGTGATCGCGCCATGGAATTTCCCGATGGCCATTCTGTGCGGAATGGTCACGGCCGCCCTCGTGACCGGCAATACCGTGATCATGAAACCGGCCGAACCGTCTGCCATCTTGGGCGCGCTTCTAATGGAGGTATTCGAGGAAGCTGGAGTTCCGCCGGGGATTCTGAACTTTCTCCCTGGCCACGGCTCGGTCATCGGGGCACACCTGGTCGATCACCCCGACGTTGAAATGATTGCCTTTACGGGTTCGCGCGAGGTCGGCTTGAGAATTTGGGAGTCGGCCGGCAAGACCCGCCCGGGCCAACGCGAATTGAAACGCGTCGTCTGCGAGATGGGCGGCAAAAATGCAGTGATCGTCGATTCCGACGCTGATCTTGATGAGACAATCCTCGATACTATCTACTCAGCATTCGGTTATCAGGGACAAAAA
>QHNU01000146.1 GCA_003218525.1 Verrucomicrobiota bacterium | reverse complement strand
CTACCACGTTTCCTTTACCAAGGAAGAAGAGGCAAAGGGCAGGGTTTACTACAACTACGGAATGGGAGAATTCATGAGCGATGAACTTCCAGGCCTGAGCGTGTTCTACAAAAATGAAGACGGTGATATTTTCCACACTTATTCTACTTACGCGCGGGGCCTCGACATCCTCGTTGGCACCTACAACTTTCTCGACCTGGTCCCGAAAGGCCGCGATGAAGATCCGGATGCAACCATGTCGTGGGTTCGTCATCACGACCGCTACTGACGGTAAAACCGCAAATTAAACAAATTCCTCAGAAAGGATCGCAATATGCCACGCGTAGTTCACTTCGAGATTTACACTGACGATCCGGAAGCAGTCCGTCCATTTTACCAGGACGTTTTCGGATGGAAGTTCAAAAAGTTCGAAGGGAGTCCGATTGAGTACTGGCTGGTCACGACAGGGGAGGACAAGGAGCCGGGGATCAATGGCGGACTGGCCCGACCTCGTGAGGGGCAAAGTCCAGGCACGTTAAATACCGTCGGTGTCGCGTCGCTTGACCAATCGATAAAGAAGATTGAGGAGCGCGGCGGCAAGATTTGTGTACCGAAAATGGCGATTCCCGGAGTCGGTTGGTTAGCCTACGCCGAAGATCCCGCCGGCAACGTGTTTGGAATCATAGAGCCGGACACAAACGCGAAGTAGCATTTCATCTTCTCGAACAAGACCGAAACATCAATGACAAAAGAAAAAATCACCAGGCCAGGCGATATCGTCGCAATCGCGCGCGCTGCTTACGAAGCCTATGTTGCAAAAGATCTTGCGGCAATTGAGAGACTGATCGCGGGCAACTTCCACTTCACCAGCCCGCTTGATAATCGGATTGACCGCGCGACCTATTTTGCGCGTTGCTGGCCGAACAGCGAGAGGATCAAGGGTTTCAATTTCATCAACCTCGTTGCCAACTGCGACCGGGTATTCGTCACCTATGAAGGTCATAGCGCGAACGGGCAGAGCTTCCGCAATACCGAGATCGTCACCGTGCGGGACGACCAAATCGTCGAAGTCGAGGTCTATTTCGGCTGGTCAATTCCGCACAAAGCTAAACCCGGTGGTTTCATACAAGACAATGAGGATTGAGACGAAACAGGAGAGGTAGAAAAACATGACTATGAAGAATGAATTGGCGGAGGCGGTTGTGCTCGAACGCAGCTTCAATGCGCCGGCGGCGCGGGTGTGGAAGGCGCTGACGGACGCAGACGAAATGCGGATTTGGTATTTTGATTTGAAAGAATTCAAACCCGAGGTGGGTTTCGAATTTGAATTCACGGTCGAGCACGAGGGCATGACATATCATCATCTTTGCAAGGTCACCGAGGTGATTCCGCAAAAGAAACTCGCCTACACCTGGCGTTATCAAGGACACGAGGGAGATTCATTGGTCACGTTCGAATTGTTCGCGGATGGCGACAAAACGCGGCTGAGACTGACCCATGAGGGATTGGAAACGTTCCCGAAACTTCCGGCGTTCGCGCGCAAGCGTTTCATGGAAGGCTGGACGCAAATCATTGGTTCGTCGTTGAAGAACTTTCTCGAAACGGCTCCGCCAGGGGATGGAGAGCGAACGAATAAATAAAAGGAAGGAACATCATGACTACGAAGGGAACAGAAAAGCTCTCGCTCGAAATCAAACGTCTCATCAAAGCTCCGCGCGATCGCGTCTACGCCGCGTGGACCGACCCTGCGCAATTGAAGCAATGGTTTGGGCCGGAAAAGGTCCAAACTCGCGACCTCGTCGCCGATGCTCACGTAGGCGGAAAGTTTCGCTGGGACCTCAACAACTCGGAAGGCGAGGAGATGACGTGCCGTGGGGAATACCGTGAGCTCGAGCCGGGCAAGAAGATCGTCTTCACCTGGGCATGGGATGACGACGAGACATGGGAAAATCACCTTAGCCTCGTAACGGTGGAGCTCTCAGACCGCGAAGGCGGCACCGAGTTGCGTTTGAGACACGAAAATTTGCCGAACGAGCAGTCCCGCGACGGTCACACTGAGGGCTGGAACAGCGCGCTCGACAAATTGGAGAAATTTTTCAGCAAGTAATTGTCGCTCTAAATAGAGGAGGAAAAATGAATACCGAACAGGTTGCACAAAAAGTGGTGGAGTTAGTTCGCAAACAAGCGTGGCACGAAGCGCTCGACACATTGTACGACAAGGACATCGTTAGCATGGAAGCGCGAACCCAAGACGGCAGTTCACCAGAGACACGGGGCAAGGAGGGCGTGCGTGGCAAAATCGATTGGTGGGTCAACAAGATGCAAGTTCACAGCTTCAAAGCGAGTGAACCATTCGTCGCGCACGATCGCTTCGTGGTGCAATACGACGTCGATGTGACCGACAAAGGCTCAAAGAAGCGAATGCAAATGTCGGAAGTTGGCGTTTACACGGTCAAGAACGGAAAGATTGTGCGCGAGGAGTTTTTACCACTCGCTGGATAGCAGCAAAAGTCAGGGTCCGGGGTAATTTTGGGGTGCTGCATCGCCGGTTACGGAGAAGGCGGTCAGCGCTCCCTAGCTGTAGTCGCCTCGCTCTGCCGAGGCGCACGGCGACAGAGCGCCGTGACTACATTTTACGAATGGGCGGTTTGTCCGATCGTAGCCGCCGCTGAAGCACTCATCATGAAAGCGCTGCCTGCGGCAGGCTTCGCTCAATTCCTGCGATCAACTCTGGAATGCTGATCGGCTTGGCCAGAAATGGATGCCCTTGGATCCGGAGACCCGATCTTGCCTCCGCTTTCGTGACCAGAGCGGTCAGAAAGACAATCGGCGTTCTGTGCAACGCAGGATCGGATTCAATCCGGGCGGCGACTTCGCCGCCATCCGTTTCCGGCATTGAAATATCAAGAAGAATCAGGTCGGGCTTAAGTCGCTGTGCTGTTTGGTGAGCCTTGGCGGGATCATTTTCCTCCCAAACCGAGTAGCGGCCGGTCCTTTCCAGCCCGCGTTTGGCCGAATAAGTGAAATCGCGGCTGTCGTCAATGATCAAGATCCCCGTTTTCTCTTCGGCTTCTTCAACCGGCGGAGGGAGAAAATTCGCTTCGATAATTCTGTTCATACTATGTTAATCTCGTTGGGTTCGTAATCTACTGACAGTGGCGGCGCGCAGTCAGTTACATCGGAAATCGCCTGGGCAAAGCCCACCGGTGACAACGGCTTTTTGAGGCAGCTTCGGGCACCATTGGCGTAGGCAAGAAAGCATGCGTCCTCTGCACCGTCCGAAGTCGTTACCACAATCGGCAGCCGTTCGTAGCAAGTGTGGACTGCGCTGAGCAGTGTCCTGCCACGGCAACCGTCGTCCACCAAGTCCATCACAGCGAGGTCGAGCTCACGGCCGCGCTCATAAACGATTTGCAATCCGCTACGGACGTCGCGTGCAATGAGCAAAACGGAGTCCGCTGGAAAAAGCGTTTCGTAAACTAGTCGAGCAAAGTCACCGTCACGAGTAAAGAGAAGGACCAATGGCGAGCTTGTCATTTGATTTCTGTTCCTATCGATGGAACGAGCTGGAAGTGAGCGCCGCCATCGACGCCCACCTCCATTGCTCCCCCCTCTGTCCTACCAATCAGTAAATTTCGAATTCTGATCGAGTAGTTGCCGATTGTTTTCACTGGAAGAAGAAGACAAGGGCGAGGAACCCGAGCAGAATTCCGAGCAGCGGGCTGAGAACAGCGAACCAGAATGAGATGTTCACACCTGAGTTAGCCATGGGATTGGCGTTTGTTCTGGTCATCGTCGTTGTCTTGTTAGTTGCTCGCCACTTGTGGCAGCCCCAAGGTGCGCAATGTGTCCGCGTTAAGACGCCCGGTGACGCTTAGATCGTGATCACTTTGATAACGCACGATGGCGCGACGTGTTTCCGGGCCAAATACGCCGTCGATTTTGCCGCGGTAGTAGCCTTGTTTGGCTAGTTGCGCCTGGGCGGAGGCAACGGTCGAGTCGGTGGATTGATCAGAAGTATCGTAGACACCTTGGCTATAGTAATCCACATCGCCCTCATAGACGCCGGCATCGTATCCGTACGGGTAATAATTATACCCGTATCCGCCGTAGGGGTAGCCGTAGGGATACCAATAATTGTACGGATCGAATCCGAGATCGAAGATGAACCATTCGCCGTTAACGAAACGGCAACAATGGCCATTCCACCAATGGTCGTGATTCCGGTCCCAATCGCGGTGCCAACCGGCCGAGCGTCGTGCAAAGACACGCTCTTGCGCAGCGTTTGAGCCGCGGTTTACGAAACGATTTCCGAGATTATTCCCGTTTCGATTAAGGCGGTTTTCCCGATGGTTGAGCGTTCTCGATGCATCGAAGCGGCGACCGGCCATTCCACTTCCAAACTGGCGGCTTCGCGCGAGGGCAAAAGCACGATCAGAATCGCCAAACCGCTGCTGATGAAACGCCATCGGCGCGCGGTATGATGAGAAGCGGGGCCCGGGCCCCATGAAGCGGCCGCCACCGAAGTTACCCCGCGGTCCGAAAGAGGATGCTCGAGCGCCGCCGCCTCCTGGAGCAGCGTGGCCGCCCCCGCCGAACCCTCCGCCTCCTCCTCCTCCATGATGCCCGCCGGCGTTCGCCTGGGCAATCATGGCCGCACTCGTCAGGAGCGCGAGCCAATAGAATTTAGTTTTCATAATTTTGATTTTCTTTGCGTTGTTGTTTTTGAATTCATTTTCTCATTGGCTTAACGAAGACCACCCGCGATCAGCAATGTTTCGCCAGTAACCCAGGTAGAATCATCCGAGGCGAAAAACACCGCGGCCGGCGCGATGTCTTCCGTCTCACCGACACGGCCTAGTGGCGTCTGCGATTCAAACATTTTCCGCATGTCGCCTTCGGTGTAACCACCGGCGATAGCTCCTTCGGTTATGACCATGCCGGGATTAATGGAGTTCACCCGGATTTTCTTTGGGCCAAGTTCCTTGGCCAGGGTCCGTGTGATCGCGTCCACCGCGCCCTTCGTTGCATTGTAAACCACCGCCGTTGGCGGAGTGAGCGAGCTGGCGAGCGAACCGATGTTGATCACGCTGCCGCCTTCCGGACCAAAATGCTTCACCGCTTCCTGCGTTGCCAGAATCAGACCGAGAACATTGGTGTTAAACTCGCGATGAAACTCCTCCTCGGTCACGCCCTCGAGTGGATCGAACCGATAAACTCCCGCGTTGTTAACCAGGATGTCGATCTTGCCGAACGCTTTCTTCGCTGCCGAAAAGAGCTGCGCGACGTCCGTTTTCTTCGCGACGTTACCTTGCACGGCGATCGCTTTTCCGCCGCGCTTCGCGATTTCATCTACGACTTTGTCCGCATCTGTTTTCGAGGAAACGTAGTTAACGACTACCACAGCGCCTTCGGCCGCAAACTGTTTGGCGATGCCCGCGCCAATTCCTTTCGATGCTCCCGTCACGACCGCGACTTTTCCGTTCAGTTTTCCAGTTTTCACTTTTGGTTCTTTCATTTTTGCTCTTACTACGAGGCTGGTATTCCAATCGTTCAGCTGAGGTTAGCCTTGGGCGAATTGCTCTCCGTCGCTACCCTGCAACCGTGGGATTTTTCGGTACCTCCGATGAGTTGATGCTGGCTCTCTCTTTGGAGGTA
>QHNU01000145.1:6588-7002 GCA_003218525.1 Verrucomicrobiota bacterium | reverse complement strand
GGGTCGAAACAATAGACCACACAGCCTCGCATCAGTAGCGCCGAACAAAGTTCCACCGAACTGCTACGACGAAGAGTGTCAGTTCCAGGTTTATAAGTCAGTCCGAGAACGGCGACCTTAATTTGGCCGAGATTCGGAAAGAGCGTCTCTAGGCGGCGCATAGCCCAGTCCTTATGTCCTTCGTTGCTCCGCAAAATCGCCTTGATCAGAACAGCCTCCTGACCATGCTCGCCGGCGATCTTGGTGAGCGTGACAACATCACGAGCCAATGTTCCGCCGGCAAAGGCGCTTCCCGCCCGGATATAAGCTTTCGGCCCGATCCGGCTCTCGGAACGAAGTCCTTGCTCCACTTCACGCGCATTGGCGCCGCTAACCTCGCAAAGACGAGCGATCTCGTTGGCGAATGTAACGGAT
>QHNU01000145.1:0-6423 GCA_003218525.1 Verrucomicrobiota bacterium | reverse complement strand
GGCAATTTTTTTTTCTAGTCGGGCACAAGTGCCAACCAGCATTTGCGACGAGATAAGAACAACCGTTTCGGGCCGGAGCTCCGGCAGACAACGCTCAACCTTGGCGAGTACGGATGCAACATCCGCAACGTCGTCCTCATCCACGGGAGTGTCGAAGCAAACCCAAAGAATGTCGGCGTTTTGCAGCGCATCTCTTTTCTCTGTCGTGAATGACAATCGACCAGATTCGAGGCCATGCTGAATGAGCGCATCGAGTCCGGGTTCAAAGAGTGGCGCCTTTCCATCCCTTAAATGTGCGATTATCTCTGCGTCGAAATCCAATCCGATGACATCAAAATGTTCGGCACAACAGGCCGCTGTTACGCAGCCGAGATGCCATAGGCCGAGGACAACGACGTTCACTTCCGTGCCAGCACCCATTGATTTTTCTGCAGCCACTCGAGAGTGCGAATGACGCCTTCGCGAATAGTGAACTGCGCCTTCCAGCCGCTTTTTTGAATTCGGCTGGTATCGAGAAAAATGAAAGGATTATCGCCTATCCAGCCCCGATCACCGCCCGTGAAGTCGAGGTTTGGTTCAACGCCCAAATACTCACATATCCAAGCGACCGAATCTGTAAGTCGGCAGTACTCGGTAGTACCGAGATTGTATACCTGTGAGCGATGTTTCGTCCCAAGCGCAGTTCGCATCTGCATTACTTGCAACACCGCTGAGATACAATCTTTGATGTAAAGGTAGCTTTTCCGCTGCGTTCCATCACCGAGAATTCGCAACCGTTGTGGATGTTCTAGGAGCTGCCGGTAAAAATCAAACACGTGACCGTGGCTATAGCGTTCGCCGAGTACAGAAACGAAACGAAAAATGTATCCTTCAAACCCATAGCCTTCACAGTAGGCTTGAATCAAATTTTCCCCCGCAACTTTTGATGCTCCATAAAGCGAAGTCTGAACGGGAAACGGTGTGTCCTCTGGAGTAGGAATCACATCGGCTTCTCCATAAACCGAACCGGTAGATGCAAAGGCAATCGTTTTTATGCCATTTGCGCGCATTGCCTCGAGGACATTAAAGGTTGCAATCGTGTTTTGCTGCAAATCCCTCGAGGGGTCTGCTAAACCAAACCGCACATCAGCGTTGGCTGCTAGATGGAAGACGGTATCGCAACCGACCATCGCATCCGTGAGCGCTTTAACATTGAGATTGTCACCGCGCAACACACGGAAACCAGAATGTTTCAGCGCGTCCTCCAGAAACAGTTCCTGACCGGTCGAGAAATTGTCCCAACCCGTGACGGTAAGACCGTTCGTCAGAAGCCGGTCGACCAGATTCGATCCAATAAAACCAGCGGCCCCGGTGACGAAAACCTTCTTCATTAATTTCGTTTTTTTCTCCCTACCACAACACAGCGGATGCCCCACGGATAGGAAACTATGCGTCCAAAAAGCTGTTCGATGGCCAAACAGTAACCCAGTAATTTGCTTCGTTCTGATCGGCGAATCTGCGCAGCAACTATCTCTCTTTTATCAGCGTTCGAAAGGGACAGCAGGCGGCGATGACGCTTCTTTGTCAGCCAAAAGGCAGGGTAGACCATGAAGCCCAAGTGCGTCTGTATGAGAAGCTCGAAACCGATGCGCTTAGCGATTGCTGACAAATCGTGCAAACGGTAGCGCCGTTGATGAAGTAACTGTTCGTCGTAAATATCGAAAAGGTGCGGACCAGCTGGAACTTCAATGTGGGTCACTCCGCCCGGCCGGAGAATGCGATAAATCTCCGCCAAAGCTTCCTCATCTCGATCAACGTGTTCCAGGACATTGAGGGCGGTCACCGCGTCGACGCAGTTATCGGGAAGCGGGCAACGGCGCAGATCAAACTGGAGAATGGGGAGATCCGGCATCTTCATCGCCAACGCAAGCAGTGGTGGCAACAGATAGTCGGAGGCGATTAGCGCTGCGCCTGGAATCGCATTCCTAATCTCCCTCAAAACATAGCCGGAAGAAGATCCCACGTCGAGAATTATGGGAGCTTGTACGCGGCAGAAACATTTCAATGATGCCACAGCCAGTGCCCGCGACGCGCGATCGATCGGATGATTGGCACCAGCTTCCTGTTCGTGAAGTGCCGTAAGCTCGGGAGTCCAGTGGCTGGTAGCTTGACTAAACTCGAGGATGCGACGCTTTTTACCGCCGAGGACGAAGGCATCGCCTCGCCACACTGGCCGTTCATAGACACCTAGGGTTTTTGGCCAGGGGAAATCGTCCAATCCAGAAGCCGCAATCATGATCACATTCCAGTCGAGCTATAATGCCTATGTTGCCTTCTGCGACTAAGCGCTTGGGCTAAGAGTCAGGCCAAGGCAAAAGTTGCAAAAAATAAAAGGCAACGGCAGCGGGAAGAAGGCGCGCTGAGTAATCCGAAAATGTCGCTCTAATTCAGCGATGATTTCATCAGGCGCATTGATGTGTTCCCGTTGAATGAACCAGCGGTAGGGTTGGTTATAGCGCTTTTCGAAGATTCGCTGTGCCGAGAACCGTCGCGCGAGTGTGTAAACCAGTCCTCCTTCGCACGGCAGCACAAAGGAGAAGCCGCCGAGTTGCGGATCACATAGTCGGCGCATTTCACGAACTGTGGACGGCAAATCAGGGAGATGTTCGAGAACGAGTACAACTAGTATGCGGTCGAAGAATCCGTCTGGGAAAGGGAGTCGCTGCTGGCAGTCGCCAGTGATCGTGTAGACGCGGGGAAAGCGTTCTCGGATCTGCTGGCTCATGTTCCCGCGCAATTCCAAGGCATAGTAGTTCTTCTCCTGTTCCCGGTCAGTCGCTCATGCTGCAAGTGCTCTCCGAGCCCAGCACCAATCTCCAACGTACGCCGGCAGCGGGGAGGCGCTTGGGGTATGGCATACGAATGGTTAAAGCATTCAATCAATCCAAAGCATCGAGGCAGCACCTCGTGCCAATACTTCATAAAATCATCCCTGATACGCTGCTGGTCCGGATCCAGTGGGGGGAAAGTTTTCGGCCAGCGAGATGCGGCTGTCCTTGTAGACGATATTGACATGAAGGGTCGAATTAAAACCCTTCTTTGCGAGCCACAATAAATTTCGGTCGTGCGCGAACTTCTTCGTAAATGCGCCCGATGTACTCGCCGAGAATTCCGACGCTGATGAGCTGGATCCCACCGAGAAAGGATATCAGAATCACAAGCGTTGGATTGCCCCAGAGAATTTGCCATCCCATCAGTTTGTAGAAAAGGTAAATGGCCATTAGGGCGAATGAAAAACCGGCTGTGATAAAACCAAATATTGTGCTCAAGGTAAGCGCATAGTTCGAAAAGCAAAAGACGCCGTTGAAACCGATTCGCAACGAACCCAGAAATCGATTGTACTTGCCCGCCCCCTCAAAACGCGGCGGACGATCGAACAAGACCGATGTCTGGCGGAATCCTATTAGTGCAACCATTCCGCGCAAAAAACCATGCGACTCTTTCATCGAATTAATTTCGTTAACTACACGCCGGCTCATGAGACGGAAGTCTCCGGTATTTGGCGGGATATCAACATCCGCGATCTTGTTAATCAGCTTGTAGCCTGCGGCCGACACAACCCGCTTCAACCATGTTTCCCCCTCTCGGTTACGCCGTTGTGCATACACGACGTCGAAACCTTCCTGCCAACGCGAAATCATTGCTGGAATAACTTCAGGAGGATCCTGCAGATCGACGTCCATGACAATGACCGCTTCACCGGTTGAATAATGGAGACCACCTAGAGTGGCCATTGGTTGCCCGATGCGGCGCGAAAAGCGGAGAAGCTTTACCCGCTGATCTTGGGCGCGGGCTTGCAGGATGACTTCCTCCGTCCCGTCAGGCGAAGGATCCATCGCGAAAATAATTTCGAATTCACTACTTATCCTTTCCAAGATCGCGAGCACGCGTCCGAGGAACTCTCGAACGTTTTTCTCTTCTTTGTATACTGGAACGACAATCGAGATAAACATCGCTCTTTTAGATTCCGGTAACGTAAGAATACAGCAAAGTCAGCATAACAGACATAGAGAGACTCGCGCGTTGGTGTATCGATCGAAGTCTAATCGAAGGAGAAATCGCGAACCGCGATCCAGTCCGCCACAGGATTGGTCTTAGAGAACACGCGGAGCTTGACTTGTTGAGTTTGGGACGGCAATGCGAATTCGTACTTGCGCCATACTGGAAATTCATTGTCGGTTAGGGGAGGAACGTTCCGGGACAAAAGCAGCGCCGGTCCGCTGGGCGTCAATGCAGCGATCTCAATATCGGCCCCATCGCCCATCGCGTACACATGTGAGAAGCAGACGTGGAGTACGGTGGCGGAATGCGGGACGGGAACTATGACCTCGACGGGCGAGACCTCAATCATGCAATCGACGCCGTTCCTTGACATTGGAAACTCCGGCGTTCCGGTGGGTGTCGACCAGCGATCGTTCGGGACAAACGTGGCCGCTGATTGCTGAAGAACCTCGAAATTCATTCGATGAGGGGTGGAGGCGGCGACCGGTTGGGCCTGAACGATCTTAAAAGAGCGATCGTTGTTGGTGTAATCCAAGACAACACGCGACTGATCAGTTTGATCGATAGGCGAACCTGCGCTCACGAATTCCAGAGTTGGCAGGTGATAGAAACGCGAAAACGCCCCATTCAGAAATGTCCAATCTTTGGCCGGTACGTCACCTCGTATGACAACTACATCGGCGTTGCCGGTGGTATGGTGCAGAGTGGCAAACAGATTGTTGGCGATCTGATCGACTTGAAATGCGAAATATCGTGAGTGTCTCCGGGAAAGATAAATCTCACGGACAATGGATAGTAACAAAAGAGATGTCACCGCTAGCTGAAACACCCACGCGCGTGCCATTCTCGCACGCATCGCGAAACCAAGGAATACCAGGAACGTCAAATACGCCGGGTAAAGCCAGTAGTACACTTGCCTGAAGGTGATGCTGGCTGACAGCAGTAGCGCGGCTATGACGGAGCCGTAGAAGGCGAATCGGACAAGCGCATCCCTCTTTAATTCTCGCGGCTTTAAGGATGCGGCGCCGGCGATGACGGCAAACACCAATGCGCAGGATAACCCAGCCGCGGCTATAGATATTACTTTTACCCAAACCGGAGAATCGGGAAAATCTTCGAGCGAAAGGTGGGCCGGGCCACGGTTAACGCCAATAAGGTTCAAGGCCCCGCTCCAAAGAAATGAACATATTTGGGTTGGATCAAAACGGATTGGTCGAGTTTCGGTTCCAATAAGGATAGGAGTGTGTAGGACAAAGGATTTAATGCCAAAATTCGACAGAACAGCGAAAATGACTCCTGCCGATAGTATTGTAGCCGCCTTGCGGTTCGAACGGAAGGTGAAGATCCCAAGCAAAAGTAACGGCAATGCAAGGACAAGATACGCCTCGTAGGTATAGATGATAACCGCATACAAGGCTGCCAGGCCAAGTGCGCGCCCAATTGTTGGCTGTTCGAGGAGAAATGTTGAAACAATCAATATCAAAAGGAAAACAGCAACGCCTAGGCCGATCGTAAGTGCCGCGTCCTGCATGAAGAGGTAAGTAGCGAACCTGTTAAAGACTGCGACGGCAGTCATGCCCAAGCTTACAAACAGCGGGGCGCGAATTCGCCGATAAAGAAGATAGAAAAACAAAAACCCGTTGGTCGTGTGCAGCATGAGGCCGCTGGATGCTACCCCGTGGAAATCGCAGTGTGTCACACGGGTGACGATTCCAAACAAAAGCGCTGTCACAGGTCGAAATTTGTAAACTGAAATCGTCATTTGGTTATAGCCGAAGGCACCCTTTTGGGCTGCCTCGAATGAACGCAAGTCGTCGCCCGCGAATACATTGAACTGTGACAAGTCGAACCAAGCTGAAATAGCTAGGTAAACGACGAGAGTTATAACTAGGCTAAATAAGCATTTATCCGCATTAGCGGCGACCTTTTTAGAGAATGTATTCACCTATGACAATGCGTGAATTACTTTGCGTTGGTGGCTTCTGGAAATCATTGAAGCGGAAACTGACTCCATACCTATGAGCGATTCCGATTCGCCGCCAGCTTTCGGCGCATCCAGAAACTACCGCCTCCCCACCAAGGAGAGCTTGGGAATGTTGCCTTGAAGTGATCTAGGTAGCGGTAGGCCAGGTAATTGTTGCACAGTAACACCTCGAAATCAGAATTGAATGCCAGAAATGCCTGCAGCAGGTATTGCTCAGTCCAGAAACGGAATTCATCCAGTACCCAATCCCGGCGATAATCGAACGGGAAAAAGATGTCATGAACGTGCACAATCACGCCTGGCCGCAAACGAGGCAGGACCTCAAGGAAAAGATAGTTCACGTCGCCGCCGATTTTCACCGTATGCGAGCTATCGATAAAACGAATGTCGCCCGATTG